>CAZJYF010000740.1:0-1895 GCA_964549665.1 uncultured Saprospiraceae bacterium | reverse complement strand
GAAAGTTTTTCAATCCCTTTTACCGAGTGCGTCAGCCCGCCGGAAAGCATAGGCACTTCTATATCAAATTTTTCTTTGTCTTTCTCAACCTGAATAATTATCGGCGGAGTGTATGCTTCTTCAATAGAGGTAAACTCAATTTTGACTCCCTGCTCGGCAAGGGCTTCCGCAATCAAATCATGGAATTGCGGGTGCTCAATAACAATAAGTTCCTCTTTGAGTTCCTGATCTTCCGGCCACATTCGGCGCAAGCCCCGTCCTAATGTCTGCTCCGGCAAAATTTTGGCTTTTGCGCTGTACGAGCGCAAAGGAACGATAACAACCACGTTGCGCACATCCCAACCCTCGCGAAGCATCAAAACAGAGACAATCGCGTTGTAGGGATTATCCGGTGAGTCAATCTCGCGGGCGGCTTTGCGCGCAATTTCTAAATCCTTTTCAGCGATTTGGTCCTTTTTCCTGCCAGAATGAATGGTCAAAATTTTGCCGCCAAGTTCAGGGAAAGTCGCCAGATACTCCGCCACATCATCTGCCGCTTTGTTGTCTTCCGCCATCACAAAAAGCACGGGTTTTTTCTCCGTCTTGGTAAGCGCTTTGCGCATCTTCTTCCATTGATTAACCCCGGCATCAATTTGAACACGATATTTTTCTGAGGCTTTTTTGCTTTCAATTTCGGGCACATTCTCAAGCTCGGCGATCTTTGGTCGCTTGACAATGTTATCTTCAATCGCGCTTCCCAAGTTGTAATCGGTAATAATATGCGCAAAGAGATTGCCTTTCTGGTCTTTCGGTATTGCTGAAAAATCAAGCTGGCACATGAGCCCCGCACTTTCGTTCAAATCCGCAATTGCCTTATACCAAACAAGCTCCTCGTCCCAAACATGGTGCGCCTCGTCATTTAATACCATCACATTTTTAAGATGCGACAATCTATCTTTTAGTTTTGCGAGAGTTACCGCAATTTCGCTCGGCGGCTTTGGACCTAAAATATCCTGCACTGGATTTTCTGTTTCTCCGTTTTCTCGCTCAACAAATTTCTGCCAGTTCAAAAGATAAAGCGTTGCCTGTTTAGTGCTTTCCCGTTCTTCATCAGGGCCAATCACATCAAGCTGAAAATCAGACGACCACTCTGGGGGAATAAAAGGAAATTTTTTGAAAATAGCACCTTCAAAAAATTCAGGATTCTTTGAGTCGCCCATCAAGCGGTCAAGCACAATCAGGTTTGGCGCTATAAGCAGAAAATCCTTTGTAAAGTCGTCTCGCTTTTCCTTTGTTGCGTTGAAATACGACCAGACAATCGCCATTGCCATTACCATTGTTTTGCCCGAGCCGGTGGTTGCCATTTTGAAAGCATACTTTGACCATTTGTCGGCGCTTGGGTCAATTGGAATTCTCACATCAAGCTGTTGCGCGAGCTTGTACAAACTCCGGGCTTGCAAAACTTCGTAGCAATAAATCAAATGTTCAATCGCTTCTCTCTGCGCCCGCCAAAAAGCAAACGAAGTTCCATCTTTCAATTCATGATCTTCCAAAAACCACCACTCCAAAAGCCGCCGAGTTGTCTCGCTCGTGCCTTCTTTGTACCCACCCTCCCGCCACGCGGCTACTGCCTGCTGCAGAGCGCGGACAAGGGGAAGGTTTGATTGCCTTATCACGTTTTCGTATTTCGTCATAATCTTGATTTATTGAATTGGTCAAATACACTTTCCATAACACCTGCTCCTGGCTCCCAGAAGTCAAACATAATATAAAGCTTCCTGCAAATTTCAAAAATTATTTCAGTGAGATTAGCTTCCAGAGCATCCAGAGATACTGTTCTCTCCCATTCTACGTTTTCTGTTCCGCTTGTTCGGGTAAACATAGTAAATGCCCTCATCGGATCAGAGGCGGTTAAC
>CAZJYF010000739.1:0-1910 GCA_964549665.1 uncultured Saprospiraceae bacterium | reverse complement strand
TAAATTTGTCGTAGGGCCAATTTTAAAGCTGAATTTCAGGACGAAAATTAAAAATCTTTTATCTTTCATCCTTTATCTCACTTCTGAATAATTTCTCAAAGCAAAAACTTATGAAAAAAATTAGCACCCTACTGTTCCTGTTCCCCTTTTTGTTGGTAACGGGTCTTTCGAAAGCCCAGGAAGTAGAAACTTCCGGGCAGCCAAAATTCGAACCGCTCGATGTATTTCAATTGGAATACGTCTCCGACCCTCAAATTTCGCCAGACGGGCAGCGCATTATTTACATCCGCAACACCTTCGATATTATGAGCGATGGCGTCGATGCCAATCTTTGGACAATCGATTTTGACGGCTCTAACAACCAGCCCCTGACGACGGGGAACCACAAAAATTATTCGCCGAGGTGGTCGGCCGACGGCAAGCGATTGCTCTATCTTTCCAACAAAGATGGTTCGAGCCAACTGTATTTGAGATGGCTGGACACAGGGGCAGAAGCAAAGTTGACCAATCTCACGGGTTCCCCCTCAAACCTTTCCTGGTCGCCCGACGAGAAATGGATTGCTTTTGCGATGCTGGTGCCGGAGAAACCGCATTCCCTGGCAAAAATGCCCGAAAAGCCAAAAGGCGCAAAATGGGCCAAACCTCCAAAATACATTGACCGGATGACCTACCGGGCGGATGGAGCGGGTTTTTTGAAAGAGGGTTTCCGGCATATTTTTGTGCTGCCGATAGAGGGTGGAACGCCGCGGCAAGTCACTTTTGGTGCCTTCCATCACAACAGCCGGCCGGCATGGAGTAAGGATTCCAAAGCCTTGATTTTATCGGCTAACCGCCACGAGGATTGGGAATACGACCCTCGCAATTCTGAAATTTACGAGCTTGAACTCGCCAGTGGAACCCTCACCGCTTTGACGAACCGGCAGGGTCCCGACGACAATCCGGTAGTCTCGCCGGACGGGAAACAAATTGCCTATCTCGGCTTTGACGACCGACTGCAGGGGTATCAATTGGGCCGGATTTATGTGATGAACCGAGATGGGTCGAATTCGCGAATGCTCGCCGGTGGATTTGACCGCAACCCCGGAAGCTTGAAGTGGAGCGGCGATGGGAAGGGACTGTTTTTGCAGTACGACAACGAGGGAAATACGCGAATCGCTTATGTTTCCCTGAATGGGGGAATGGTTGATTTAGCAGAAAACGTCGGTGGTCTTTCCATCGGACGTCCCTATTCGGGGGGTGCTTTTTCGGTAGCCGCGAATGGAAATTTTGCTTTTACCCATTCTGAACCCGACCATCCTGCCGACCTCGCTGTAGGAAGCAAAGGACAGAGCGACGTCCGGCGACTGACCCGTCTGAACGACGATTTGTTCGGTTACAAAGCTTTGGGCGAAGTGGAAGAGATTTGGTTCAATTCGGCGGATGGGCTAAAAATTCAAGGCTGGATTTGCAAGCCGCCCAATTTTGACCCGGCAAAGAAATACCCCTTGCTGCTGGAAATTCACGGCGGGCCATTTGCCAATTATGGCGACCGCTTTTCTGCCGAAATCCAATTGTACGCCGCCGCGGGTTATGTCGTTCTTTATGCGAACCCGCGGGGTAGCACCAGCTACGGAGAAGAATTCGGCAATAAAATTCACCACGACTATCCGAATAAGGATTACGATGATTTGATGGCGGGAGTGGACGCCATGATTGCCAAAAGCTACATTGACGAGAATCAACTTTTCGTGACCGGCGGCAGCGGCGGCGGGGTTCTGACCGCTTGGATTGTCGGAAAAACGGCCCGGTTTCGGGCAGCGGTGGTCGCCAAACCGGTCATCAATTGGTACAGCTTTGTGCTGTATTCCGACAACCCTGGCTTCTTTTACAAATATTGGTTTCCCGGCCTTCCCTGGGATAATTTGGAGCAG
>CAZJYF010000738.1:0-1911 GCA_964549665.1 uncultured Saprospiraceae bacterium | reverse complement strand
CAGCAAATTTAAGGCAGCCGTTAAGCAGGCATTCCTTGATGGCTTACTGAAAGAAGATTTGTGCAAACGCATTCCAGGGATAAAGGAAGCCGAAACCAGCCGCGAGTTTGTCACCATTGAAGAACTAGGTAGGTTGGCACAAGCGCAATGCGAGATACCAGTTTTAAAAAGGGCTTTCATCTTTTCTGCTTTGACGGGTTTGCGTATTTCCGATGTACGGGCGTTGAAGTGGGACCAGGTGCAAGGGAATGAAGAAAGCGGGTTCTTTATCCGTTTCACTCAAAAGAAAACCAAAGGAATGGAGACCCTACCCATCCCGTTACCCTCCTTGAAATTCATGGGAGACCCGCAACCGGGAAAGCAGTTTATTTTTGAAGGGCTGCCCCAAAAAATCGGAGGTTCGCAGAAAACGAAATTTGACCAATGGGTTTCAAATGCAGGCATAAGCAAAAAGCTAACATTTCACTGTGCCAGGCATAGCTTTGCCACCATTCAACTAACTTTAGGCACGGACATTTACACCGTCTCCAAATTACTTGGACATAAGAATTTAAAAACTACCCAGATATACGGTAAAATCGTTGACCAGAAAAAAACCGATGCCATCGACAAATTGAATGATTTAAAACTTTGAGAAATCTAAAAGGAGGGAAGTAAAAACCCCGCCCGGTTTATTGTCGCGAAACGTTCACCGGACAGGGTATTGTTTGATTAAAAACGGTACAAAAATGCAAAATTCCAACCACTTCACCAATGACTTATTTGCCGAACATTTTGAGACCTTCCAACAGTCGGCCACTTTTGAACGGCTGCAAAAGAAATTTACCCCGCTACCCTACTACCTGAAATACCGCTCTTTAAAATGGATAGCCTTAATTGCGTCCTACCTGTTCAATATCTTTTCCGCTTTGACGGCTTCCACGCTGGTTTATTTCTTTGCCTTAAGCCTTACCGGCAACTGGCTGCCATCGGCTGCCATAACCCTAGCCTTTCTTTCTATACTGGAGATAAGCAAGCGCAAGACCGCAGCACTTCTTTTTAAAGATCGCTTACAATTTCAAAAGACAGTAAAAGGACTGGCAACGGTAGGACTTCTTTTAATCGGCTTGTCGGTGGCTTTCTCTTATTTTGGAGCCAAAAGATTGGTAGAACAATTCACGCCACCCCCTACCCTTGTCAATGCCGACAGCCTCAAAGCCCCCGTTTTGGACCAACTGGCAGCCCTTGACCTACAAATAGAGCAAGCCCGGCAAACCCAATGGAAAGGGACAACGACCACCGCAAGCCAGCGAACAATAGAGACATTGAGCAGACAGAAAGAAACCCATTACAAGGAATTGCAACGCATCGGAGAACGCACCGACACGCTGAACGACAACCGGCAAGGTGTGTATTTCCGGGAAACCTACCTGAAAGCGAAATACTTCGCAGCCGTAACTTTATTACTTGAAATGCTTTTCATCCTTTGTGCTTATTTTTTGGAATACTACGACTACCGAAGTTTTATAGAGTTTGCATATACAAAGGGAGTGCGTCCATTACAACCTGTCCCGACCATTAAGGAGGACACGAACCAGGACACGCAACTTGTTCCGATTCATCGGAATACCGGCAAACCAGATGACAAAAAGGGAGCAGCACAACCATTGAGCAAGGACATACTGGCTTTAAATGGGTTCGCTAAACAAGCGGTGAATAAAGCCATCAAGCACGTCAACGGTCGCATTGCTTCTGCAAAATATCGCCTGCGAAATAACATTGGCAGACCCGAAACCAGTACCCGCAATATCGAAAAACACAATACCGAACTGATGGAATTACAAACGATGCTTTAATTTTTTTTTACCTTTAAAATTTATTTTTTATGAAAAAAAGAGACTGGAAAAAAATCGGTAAAGACGCCTGCAATCT
>CAZJYF010000737.1:0-1917 GCA_964549665.1 uncultured Saprospiraceae bacterium | reverse complement strand
ATTATAAAAATTTTGCAAATCGGGTCTTTTACATACGTATGTATGAGACAGCCTCATCTTCGAAATTTTAGAAGTGGGGGCAATAAACACCTTTTCTCTTGCTGTCGCCAAACCTGTATTGCATCGCAAATTCAAACGCGCCGTTGTTGTTGCTAGCAGGTTTTAAAGCAGAAACATTGATGTCGTAGGCGAATCCGAGGGTGAATTGATTGAAATCGAAGCGCGTCTGAAGAATGAAAGCATCTGTGATGATTCCCGAACCGACGTTATTGGCAACGCGCACCCAGGTGCCGAGATGGAAAGCCTGAAAATCGTCGCCGTGGCTTCGGCCGTTGCCTAAACGGAACTTCAAGTTGGCACCTGTATTCAACAGGAAAGAAGGCCCTTGTTTCATACCGATGATACCCGGCACCAGACTAACTTTGTCGGTCAATTCAAATTCTCCTCCGGCATGAACCGTGAAGCGGCTAAACATAAAATCTTGCTCGCCATTGAAAAAAGATTGATTGGCCCGGTTCAAGTGATTAAAAGCAACCCCTACAAAGAAGTTGTTGTTTTCGTCCAAAACCGAAAACCAAAGCAGCCCGGCAGCTACGTCGGCGAACAGGAAATTATCATTAGTAAGATTGGTTTCTCCGGAGTCCAGATTTGGGTCAAAACCGCCTTCGCCATTGTGCTGCGAACCCCATCTGAGCTTGAGAAAATCGAGGCTACGTTGTGCCAGTCCAATTTCACCGCCCAAGACCAGGTAGTGGGATGTTCCCCGAGTACCACCCATTCTTTTTGAGTAAGAGGCTGATATTTTTCCGGTAACGGTTGCAAAATCAGCCTCGCCGGCTTGGTCTCCCCAAAATGTTCCGCCAATTCCAGCATAATCGTTCCTGCCTACCGGAATCCGTTGGTCGTAGGAAACGGAATAGGTATTAAAGGCATTGTCTTTTAAAACGCTGGACCATTGATTTCTATAATTGGCTGTCAATCGGATTTCACTATTCATGACGCCCGTCATAGCCGGGTTCAGATTTAAGGGAGAGAGATTAAACTGGGAGAAGTGAATATCCTGTGCATTCAATGCGAGACTGACGATTGCCGATAAGGAGGCAAATAGTAAAAGTCTAACTTTTTTCATAAAATGAATTTTTAAAATTACCTGACATCTCCAATAATGGTATCCAACTATCCAGACTTTGTCACAATATTAAATAAAACAGGCCAAACTGAAGGAATTATTTTTGTTAAAGTGGACATTTTTGTGTCTCAAAGGGCAATTACTGCAATTGAATATTTTTTAGGTTAGTACCGGAAGGATTTTTTGGTGGAAGGCATGTTAATGGTTTTTTGGTGAAATTTGAGAATTTCTGACATTCAACAAATCCTCTCCCAACGCATCCTTTTACGAATACAAGAATAGCTCCAATTTGACTTTCATTGTTGGATGTTCTGCTTTCTAACGCTTTTTTGCGAATCGCTATTTTGGAGACACAATAAAATCTTTTGTTTCATAAAAATCCCTTAAATTTTCTTTCCTCTTTCATGCATCTTTTCATGCGGAATCTCCCAGATTATTCAGCCAGAATGTACTTGAATTAGCAGTCTTTCCTGAAGAGATGCTAAGAAAGTTATTAGTCGGTGTTGGCTTTGAAACAACTTTCAAAAAATTACTGCGAATAAAATAATCTACAGCCCTTAATAGTCGAAAGTCAATCCTTTGTTGTGCTTCAGAAGCACCCTAACCTACATGACACGAACTTTTTTTTGCATTGCATTGTGAAGGATTATTCCGCTATTCCCGAACTTCATTCTTCTCCAAAAGCAATACCCATTGCCGCCTTTTTATATCCATCCGAATTCGAAGTCTTTTAATTCCGCCTACTTACCGAAAATTATTTTCAATCATTTTTTCAAAAAGAAAGCTGA
>CAZJYF010000736.1:0-1929 GCA_964549665.1 uncultured Saprospiraceae bacterium | reverse complement strand
TCAAAAACAATTCTGCCGCCCTCTCCCAACTGTAATCATCCGAAATTTCGCGCCGCCAGGCAGCGTTACCCAACTTTTCAAAAAGCCCCTTTTGGGTGGAGAGTTCTTTCAAAAAAAGAACCAAAGCCTTCGCATCGGTAAAAAGATACCCGTTGGCGCCTTCCTCAATATGAAAGGAGGCATTCCCCCCTTGCAAAGCCAAAATCGGTAACCTAAAAGCAACTGCTTCCTGCAATGCCATGCCGAAAGTCTCAAAGGGAGAAGTCGAAATAAACAAATTGGATTTCCGGTACCATTCCAAAATTTGCCGGTGCGGCAGGCTACCGGTGAAGTTCACCATTTTGCGGAGGGAAGGTTTGGATTGAATGATTGTCAAACAAGCTTTGGCGTAATCCGGCTCCATCTTTTCCGAACCAATGAGGGTGAGTCGAAACCCGGATTCGGAGGGCATCCGGCCCGATTCGCCCAATTGCTGTAAGAACGGCAGGACGCCTTTGTTTTCAATTAAATTACTGACAACCAGCGCTTTAATTTTTTTGTGGTCCCGCTTTTCCAGCGGCATTCCGCACCGAAAGGCAGGCGGAATAACCCCAATTTTGTGGGAGGGGAACCCTTTGTTGAGCAAGTATTTTTTTGAAAATAAACTGCTGACGAGGAATCCCTCCATCTTCTCTAAAAGAGGGCGTTCTGTTCCCTCGAAAACCCGTGGATTGAGGGGAAACATGCTCGGCAAAAAGTGAAGGAGGAGATAGACGGAAATGCGCGGATTTCTTTCAAAAGGAATTTCTGAAAACTGTTTTAGAAATAGCGAATCCAGCAAAAAAAAACCATTGGAGTGCCGGGAAATATGTTCTTCAAAACACTGAAAATCAATAATTTGCACATTCACTTGCCTTTCCTTCAAAGCAGATGTCAGAAGGGCATTGTAACGGTTTCCGCCGGAAGGAAAATCCGAAGGAGAGGGAATGACAAAATAGAAAACCGGGCTGTTGGCGGGTCGTTTCAAGGATTTGGAGGCTTGGCATAAAAAAATCAATATCAACTTTTCTTAGAGGACAGGAGCTTCGTAAGCTGCCCAAGCGACATGCGACTCTCCCAGGGTCACCTTTAAGCCACCTTTGAATTTCCCTGCCACTTTTTTGCAAATTTCGCCGTGAATGTGATGAGCCAGAAACTCGGTGGTCGTCAGTTTTCCTTCAAATATGGGAAGTCCGTCCAGGTTTTGGTAATTCAGCGGTCGCAACGCTTCTTCCAACACTTTTGCTGCGATGTCAATGTCAATGACGATGTTGTTCTCGTCCAAATGCGGCCGTTGAAATTCGGCGTCCACGACGAAAGTAGCCCCGTGCAGATTTTGGGCCGGACCGAAAGCATCGCTTTTCAGCGAGTGGGCAATTAAAATGTGGCGGCGAATTTTTACAGCGTACATGAGTGGGGGTTTTAAGTGCTTCTAACTTTCGAAGGTTGGGGTTCGCACATCTCGTGTCAAATGGCAAGCCTAATTCTTGCTGCCAAAAATGACGACCTTCGTCCCTTCCGCGAGGTTTATCTGCCCGTTGACGACCACCTGCTCCCCTTCTTCCAAGCCTTGCGTCACTTCTACTTTTTCTGAATTGTGAAAACCAATTTTCAAACTTCTAAGGCTCGCTTTGCCTTCTTTTACGACATAGACTTTGGGGGACTGAATGGAGCCTATGATGGCTTTTCTGGGAATGACCATGCTGTTCCGTTCTTCCCCGCCAAAGTATGCCCGCGCAAACATGCCCGCTTTCAAAGGCAGGTTTTTTTTGTCGGAAAGGGTGATTTCAATCTGATATTTTCCACCATAATCGGCTTTCACAGCTATCAGACTGATGGCAGCGTCGAATTCTTCTTCGGGAAAAACATCTACTTTAACCTTCACCTTTTGTCCTTTTTTCAATTTGACAA
>CAZJYF010000735.1:0-1945 GCA_964549665.1 uncultured Saprospiraceae bacterium | reverse complement strand
GGCCATTCGATTTGATGAAGAAGTTGAAAACCTATTGAAAAAATTGGAAACTTTTGACCGTTTATGTCCCACCTATGAACCTCGCCCCTCTTTACGAAAGTGCATCATCAACCGGCATTCTTCTCTGCTGTATCGAGTTGATGGAAAAACGATTTATTTGATTTCTTTCTTCGATAATCGGGGGGTGCATCCTTTTTAAACCTTGCCAGCTTGACTTGAGGGTTCGTGTACATACGTATGTATTGGACTGAAAATCCGGGCGAGCAGCGAAACAATTTTCTCATTTTGTCGGAATCAGGATTTTCAGGATTTTTGGATTTACCAGCTCGTTGCTACCTGTGGTAGCGAAACGCATCAAAGTCAGGGACTCCCGTCCCGACGAACTCCGATGCGGCAAGTCTGCTGCGCTGCGATTTTTTAAGTTTTTCAGCTTCATGCCGGACAGGAGTCCGGCGCTTTGGTTCGTGTACGACTGCAAGTCGCAACGAGCAGGGCCTCTTTTAGATAATAATCGAAAATGGGCAAATCAAATCTTTAGGTGGAAAATTCGACATCAATTAGGCATTCATTAGTTGTGAGGATTATTTTATTTCAATTTTTTGATAGACGAGGGCATGTTCAGCAAAGATTTCATCTGTTGCCTTGCTATTTCGTTTAGTTTTACAATTCTCTCTTTTTGGGATAATTCCATTCTTATCAATTCTGCATTGATACTCTCCATATTAGCAAGCACCAATAACTGTTCTAATGAACTGTGGTCCCGGATATTCCCATCCTTTTCAGGATTAGATGCTCTCCAGTCGGCAGCCGTAATTCCGTAAAGAGCCATGTTGAGCAAGTCTGCTTCATTGGCATAAACATGTGAGATTTGTTCTTTTCTCAATTCTTTGGGAAGGAGATTTTCTTTGATGGCATCCGTGTGAATGCGGTAGTTTATTTTAGCCAATGTGCGATGTAAATTCCAGTTGAGTTTTAAGCGGTCGTTCTCCTCATCTTTCAGTCGTTGAAACTCTTTAATGAGATAGAGTTTGAATTCAGCGCTAATCCAAGCAGCAAATTCAAAAGCGATGTCTTTTTGAGTAAATGTACCTCCACCTCGACCCGCTTTCACTATCATTCCTTTGGCATTGGTTGTTTCAATCCATCTTTTGGGAGAAAGGGTAAAACTGTTGCTCCCTGCTTCAAAAAGGAAGTTATTATAGGCCTCGCTATCGAAGGTTGAATTATTTATTTTTTCCCAAAGTCCCAAAAACTCAATGGTACTCCTATTTCTCAGCCAATTAGCTATTACTCCATTTGGGTCACTTTTGTTTTTTGACTTGGCGATATCGGTGACAGAAATAAGGTCATCTTGATTCCGATTGATGATGGTAATATCTCGTTTCAAGACAGTAATTATATGTTTTTTCATACTCATTTTGCTTTGGTTTTAAAACCCCTCGAATTCGAGGGGTTTAATCTGCGAGAAATTAGTTTCGGTTGGCATTTTAAAGTGGTCGAATTAGACCATTTTAAAATATGGATAGTCCAGGTCCCCCTCCGCACGCACCTCATCTTCTAAAATTAATATCCGGTGGATTTACAATCCATCACTAATATAAAGAAAATTCTCGCTAAAGGTAGATTTAGCCAGGCTCGCGATCACTCCCTCACCTCCAGCCCCTGCAGAATCCCCTTTTCGATTTCCGGCACGCCGCGTTCCATCCATTTCGGTAGGGGGGAATCTTTCAGATAATAGTCGAAAAACTGCTGCATTCGGATATTAAAATCTTTTCGATTTTGCAATTTGAGGGGCCAGTGGGGTTCATCGTTGTAGTTGAGCAGCCAGGCGGGTTTGCCCAGCCGGCGGAGGGCGACGAAGTATTCGATGCCCTGATACCAGGGAACGGCGGTGTCTTTGTCGTTGTGCAAAATGAGGACGGGGGTGTGTACTTTATCGGTGAAG
>CAZJYF010000734.1:0-1945 GCA_964549665.1 uncultured Saprospiraceae bacterium | reverse complement strand
AGAAATACAAATCCAAAATGAAAAGACTTCCAAAGACGAGACTTGCAAAGCCATTGGTGGTAAAAAAAGCGATATTGATATTACTCAAATCGTTCGGTTTTATGAGGGTATGTTGATAAAACAGCAAAACCGCAAAAATGGAGGTGCCCATCCAATTCAACCATCCAAAGGAAGGGTATTGCTGGCTTGAGAGATAACCCGCCAAGATTATTATTGCCCCACATAAAAAATGTAAAACGGAGGAAAGAAATAAAGCTCGTTCTTTCCCTAGGGCAACTGGTAAAGAGCTAAGTTTCAATGATTTGTCAAATTCTTCATCCTGCAAAGCATAGATTATATCAAAGCCTGAAACCCACGACAGTACTACAGCGGAATACAAAACAGGCAATAAATCAAGCCCTCCACCGGCTGCCAAATAAGCCCCAACCGGAGCGAGAGATAGCCCCAATCCCAATACAAAATGGCAGAGGTAAGTGAATCGCTTCGTATAGCTATAACCCAAAATTACAAACAAAGCGACCGGCGAAAGAAGAAAGCAAATGGTGTTGATAAACCAGGTGGTCAAAATAAAAAGACCGGCATTGAAAATTACAAAAAGCAGGGCGGAGGCGGGACTAATCATGCCTGCAGGGATTTCCCGTTTGGCTGTGCGCGGATTTTTCCCGTCAATATTCCTGTCCAAATAGCGATTGAAAGCCATCGCGGCACTGCGGGCAAAAACCATGCACAACAGCACCAGAAAAAATAGTCTCCAACTAAAGCCTTGCTGCAGTCGATGGGTGGCCAAAAAAAAGCCAAGCAAAGCGAAAGGAAGGGCAAAAATGGTGTGGCTGAATTTTATCAGGGAAAAGTACTTTTTCATAGATTCACAATTTCAGTATGGCAGTGGAAAAAAAAAGCCTGCACAATTTATGAAAATCGTGCAGGCTTTTAAAGAAAAATTACTTCCACTTCTAATTCACATTTACCTTAGGCTTATTGGCATCAGCCAAAGGCGTAACCTCTCCTTTGAGGTAAATAAAGGATTGAGGTGGATCCGTATTGGCCGTAAGGGTCACTTTCTGATTTCTCGGTCCTTTTTTGTTTTTGCTGTTAAAGACGACTTTTACTTCTCCTTTGCCGCCAACGGCAATGGGTTGTCTTGGCCAACTAGGAACGGTACAACCACAACTTCCTTTTGCGTTGCTGATGATAAGGGGTTCTTTACCGGTATTTGTAAAAGTAAAGGTGTGCTCTACTTTGTCACCGGAAGTGATTGTTCCAAATTCAAAGGTCGTTTCATCAAATGTAATACTGGTTGTAGGTCCCACAGGTGCAGCAGGTTGGGCCGGTGTAGCGGTCGAAGAAGAGGGGGAAACCGGCTGAGGGTTCGTCACACTTTGACGAGCAGCATCTTTTACATTGGAATCACTATTGCCACAACTGGCCAAAAAAGCGATTACCAAAGTAGCTAAAAATCCAAATTTAATTTTTGCCAACATTTTCAATTGTTTTAGTTATGAGAAAATAATAAATCCAAGTTGGAGAGTACGGTATTTGGAAACCTAACTAAAAATTGAAACAATTTAGTATCCAATACCATCCTCAAAACTCGCGATAATTAAGAAAAACGACGCAAAGATAAGAGAAAAAGTTGGGTTTAGAAAGTACCCGAAAACGAAAATAAAAGTAACCCATAATTATTCAAGTGACTGTTAATGAGGCTTCAATAATTGGTAATCAGTTGATAAGGATAATGGGGATTTGTCAAAAATCGTCAGAACCAGGATTTTCAGATGGGAAGGATTTTCAGGATTCAGACAATACCGATTGCAAATCGGAACCGGTGTTTTACGTCCGGGGTAGATGGTACATAGGCATGTTGACATCCCGAAAATCCTGATTCCGACAAAAATGGGGGTCTGTCAGAATCAGAATTTTCGAGGTTCAGCATATATTGGATGGC
>CAZJYF010000733.1:0-1946 GCA_964549665.1 uncultured Saprospiraceae bacterium | reverse complement strand
GTGGGGGGGGGGGGGTTTTCTATGTTTAATTTCGGTATTGTTAACGGCTTCAACCTCTATCGACCTTTTGTCCCATTCAGCCGCACTGATATCGCCCGTTCCGGGGACAGCAAGGTCTTTCGAAATATTCAGGCCTATCAGTTCCTCCCTGGAATAACCCGTTTGTTTTTCCGCTGCGGCATTGACTTCAATGATCTGACCCCAATCGGTTCCACCGATTTTAGTGACAAACACCGCATCGCCTAAATCCTCAAAAAGTCGTTTGAATCTTTCCTCGCTTTCCCGAAGTTCATCTTCTGTCTGTTTTTGCTGGGTGATGTCAATCATCAAACCGATCAATTCAAAGGGGATTCCATTTTCATCTTTTCTCACCGTTACAATATCGTGAATCCAGATTATTTTTCCTGTTTCACTTACGTACCTGTATTCAAAGTCGTGGTCTTCGCCCTGGTCAGTAGAGTAACTGCAAAAATTTACAGATTTTTGACGGTCATCGGGATGTATGTGGTTAGCCCAGGAGTCAATATCCGTCCATGATTCCACTGGGCAACCCAGAATACTTTCCGCCTGTTTTCCAACAAAGGTGAATAGATTCTTTTTCAGATCGAAACGCCAGGGAATCACATTGGTCGATTCCACAAGGGATCTGTAGTTCTCTTCGCTTTCCCGCAACGCATCCTCCGCCTGATGGAGTTTGGTGATGTCGCTGAAATAAATCTGCCCTACATCGAGTTCGGAAACCCCTTTGACGGTCATCATGAAAGTTCGAATTCCGACTTTTATCGTCAGGCTGATTATTTTGTTTTCACTAATGCAGGCTTTCAAATCATAACCTTCGAGGCTTGGAAGAATAGAAAACAAGTTATCATTGGATTCGGAGTCTACTCCAAGAATCTCAATCGCCGCCTGATTTAACTTCAACATCTTTCCATTCCTATCGAACCGAATAAGCGGTGCCGGATTCAAATTGGGGAAAAGCGCCATTTTCCGATTTTCTTCCTCCACCAACTTGCGTTCGGTGATGTCCTGGATGGTACCCAACATTTTTATTGGCTGTCCAAACTCATTAAATTCCAATTTTCCAAAACCATGCACCCACCGTTCCTGCTGGTCATTCTTCCTCTTAATGCGGTACTCTTTATCGAAAAATTCATGATAAGTCAACACATTGGTAGCAAAATAATCCTGCATCATCGCCCGATCTTCCGGATGGACTATCTGCAGCCAGCCGTCCACATCCTTATTGAACTCTTCGTCAATGCCAAACAAATTATCCAGGATTTCTGAACTTTCCCAAAAACCACTGGAAATATCCAAAACGTACGATCCGATTTGGGCAACTTTCTGCGATTCTTTAAGTAAAAATTCTTTTTCTTTTAGCGAGCGCTCTGTCTCCGATTTTTGCTCAATAATGGAAGTTAACGGTCGGAACAGCAAAAAATAGAGGGAGGGTGCCAATAGTATTATCAATAAAAAAGAATCTAAAAAGGCTTCTATCCATTTGGAGGAAAAAGGGAATAAAAAAATTAGGGCCATTACGATGGCCTCCGTAATAAAAACTAAAATGATCGTATTGGCTATCAGCCATTGAGGGGATTTTAGTTTTTCTATCTGACTATCGATAAAATAATCGATCTTTTGTTTAGATGACGATATGCGTTCCATTCAAATCCTAATTAAAGATGATGTGTATAAATTCGCGGTAGAAAATATTTTTTAGAAAAATAATTTGCAGGCATTTTCCAATTCCTTTTGCAGACCGTGACGAGGCGGGGGATGCTTCTCTCGAAGAACCGATTAAGAGTAGTCTTATCCAGCAGTTGAAGTGTTTGGCATTTTCTAAAGCCGGGGAATTTAGAATGTTGCAAATCTAGTGCCACACCATTCTCCATCCTTGAATTCAAGGAATTCATACCCAAATGCCAGGGCGCTTCCTTTCCTAAATG
>CAZJYF010000732.1:0-1952 GCA_964549665.1 uncultured Saprospiraceae bacterium | reverse complement strand
ATGGATGTTCCCTATAAAACAGCCCAGGGAAAACATCAGGGGATACTTGTCTTTGTTGTCGTAATTGTCCGGGTTGTCTATGCTGAAATCGAAGGCATTGGCGCCAGAATGGCCGAAAAAGGTGATGATGGAGACCCCTTTGTTTATGCGGTCAAAGATTTGGTCACTGGTCGAAATTTGAACGGGGTCGGAACTGGATTTGAAAAAACTGCTCACTTCGCCGCCAAATTGGTTGTTTTCAATAACATCTTCCATGGCGCTCAGATTACTCTTGATCAGCGCCTGTTCACTCGGACTACTGCCTCCGCCGAGGTGAATAATATGCTTCATCCAGGCGCGGGCATCAATTGTTTGAGGCAGGTCGGTGTTGGATTCAAAGCCCTTTACTTTGCGCAAATAAATATCCACTTCTCTGGGAACGGTGGCTGCCAACCTTCCGATTGGAATGACGGGAGGGGCGGAAGAATTACTACCCAACAACAAATTGTCCGAGCCGGGAAACCCAAAAGTAGGCACCAGTACGGGCAAATCCCCCGGGTCATTCAAATCTTCCTCTTTTCGGACACCGAGGTATTCTCTTCCTTTACCAATGATAAAAACGAACTCCGGGTTCTCCCAAAACTTCTCGACAAAATGCCCGAAATTCCGAATCGAAATCGGATGCCGTTGCAGACCGTAAGCAAACTGGTCGTACAATTGCTGAATTTCTATGATGATGGTCGAATAACTACCTCCTTCCACCGAACTGCGATAATTGGCGTACTCCTGCACCCAATTGGTGCCGGAGGCATCAGAAAAGAGTTTTTTATTTGAAATGATGATGTAGGCCGCATCCTTTTCCCGGTAGTTGATGAAATTGACCGGTTTGAGGGTGGTGATGATTTTTGCACCGGAATTATCGTTCAGCAGGGCAAGTTTTCTATCCGCCGTGGAAGGGGGGAGTGCAAGTTTTACAATGCCGGATGACACCTCCGCAACCAATCTTGTCTCCTTCGTACGGTCGTACAAAACAGCGCTGCTGCCAGCATCGAAATTCTCTATTTCCAAATACTTTCGAGTGCCGGATGCGGCTATTTCAAAGGAGAAATTCGTTTCGTTATCGAAGTCGAACTTCCTCGGATAAGTCAGGATTATAGTTGCCACCCGTTGCCGGTCCGTAGCACTTGCCGTGCCTTCGAATTGTATTTCGATGGGGTTGTTCAGGTTGTCGTTGGAAAGTTCAAAGGCATGTTGAATAATTTGATAATTGGAAAACTCGTCCTGTGCCACCTGCGTCCCGTTGATGCGGACAAGTTGATTGTGCTGCCCGACGCTTGTTGAGTATCGGATGCTAATTTCACTTGTTTCGCCTGCCGGAAAAGCCGCACTTGCTTCTACGGTAAACGTTTGGCTGACGGCATAGGGGCTTGACCATCCTTCGCCAATTTCAAAAAAAGACTGCTTGACACTTTGAGCGGTTCTTTTTTTATCGAAAGTAGCAGTAAAGTTTTCCACTTGCCGGTGCATGTAGTAGTCCTCCTTCGGGGGCAGATTGTCCAAATCGTTTTGAATGGTTTCATATCGCCTCGTATTGGCAGCAGCCGTCCAAGTCAAAAAATAAGCAGAGGTGTCGGTGAACAAACTGTATTCGGGGTTCATCATCTCCTCATCGGGGTTCTTGAAGAGGAAGAGGTCCAATTCCGAACGATTCTTTCTGCCGTAGAATTCGAGGTAATCGCCCGGTCCGAAAGTCGTGTTCGTTGAGGTGAAAATTGGAATTTCCTTGCCCATATAAAAAACCTGAAATTGACTTCCTGATATGTCGTTTAAAGGCACCGCTGCATCAAAAAGCGTCAGAAAAGGAAGCCGGTAGATTCCATCTTCCGCTAACATGATTTTATAATACGTCTGCTCGAATTGAATCCATTCGTTGCCGTAAAGGCTGTCTTGCCCGTTCCACATCTGGGCGTTTA
>CAZJYF010000731.1:0-1956 GCA_964549665.1 uncultured Saprospiraceae bacterium | reverse complement strand
AAGTCTATCTCAACAAAGAAATTGTACTGGAAAACATCTATTATGACTTTGATAAATGGAACATTCGCAAGGATGCCAAACCTACTTTGGATGCTTTGGCCCGTACCCTGGAACTAAACCCCAACATCCGAATCCAATTGGCTTCCCATACAGACTGCCGCGGCAAAGAAAGTTACAATCAAGACCTTTCCCAAAAGCGCGCACAATCGGCAGTGGATTACCTAATCTCAATGGGGATTGACCCAAACCGGCTGGAAGCTAAAGGTTTTGGAGAAAGCCAATTGCAGGTCAATTGCATTTGTTCTCGTTGTACAGAAGAAGAACACCAAAAAAATCGCCGAACCACTTTCGCCATTTTGGATAATTCGTAAAAAGGAGAAAACCAGGCGAAGCCGGGTTTACCCGCAGGGCATCAGCCCCCTAAGCAGTCGGACTGTTTTGGGGGCTGATATATTTTGAATTCATTTCGAAGTGGAATTGGCCTGCCGGATATTGAATCGCTTCCCGTGAGCATTGCTCATTTTTTTGTGTTTCCACAAAAATTTCAACGGGAATTGCGGGAAGAATTTGAAACGTTTCGGGAGGTTTTCAATCAAAATCCGGGCTTGAGTCAGGAGCGTTGATTGGATTTTACTTTGCCTTATTTTTTGGCTAAAATATTAGCTATCGAAGATTTTATTTTGTAATTTTGGCTAAAATATTAGCTATGATTAATAAATACAGCCAAAAAAAATTACCTGTCGATATTCTAAAAGAAACGGCACAAAAACATCGGGATTTGAGAAAGCAGCTCAAATTATCTCAAGCCCGCCTTGCCGAAAAATCAGGCGTTTCTTTGGGAAGCATCAAGCGATTTGAACAGACCGGAAAAATCTCTTTCGAGTCGCTATTGAAATTGGCTCATTTACTTGGGCGGCTAACCGAATTTGAAACCCTATTTTCCCCCAAACATGATTTGACAAAAATCGAAAGATTATTTAGTGATAAAACCAGGCGCAAATGAAAAGTGTCACGCAATTGAAGGTATCCATAAGCTTAAGTGACCGGGAAATAGACGTTGGAGAATTGGTTAGCGATAGTCGAAAAATCTATTTTAAGTATTACCCTGGTTTTATTGAAACCGGGTTGCAAATCTCTCCACTCAAGATGCCCTTGTCCGCAGAAATTTTATCTGCTGACACGGATGTTTTCGATGGTTTGTTTGGCGTGTTTCACGATTCACTGCCAGATGGTTGGGGACGACTTCTTTTGGACAGAGCCTTAATCGCAAGAGGGGTTTCACTAAATGAAATTACCCCTTTGGACAGGTTGTCTTTTGTTGGTCGCAGTGGTATGGGGGCTTTGATTTATAAACCGTCAATTGAGTCGGAGTATGTTATCAAAAAACAACTCGAATTGGATACAATTGCGCAAGAGACCCGGAAAGTATTGGAAGGGGCAAGTACCGACATTATCGAAGAATTGGTACAATTGGGAGGATCATCCGGTGGTGCCCGACCAAAGATTTTTGTGGGTTGGCATGCGAAAAAAAATCATCTTATTCATGGGAAAGAAAAATTGCCGGAAGGTTATGAACATTGGATAATAAAATTTCCAGCTTCGACAGACCCCAATGATATGGCTCAAATCGAATATGCCTGGCATAAAATGGCAATCGCTGCCGGTCTTGAAATGAGCAACTGCCAATTGTTCAAAGGAGCTTCGGGCAATCAATATTTTGGAACAAAACGTTTTGACAGAAAAGGTAATCAACGAATTCACTCACACTCTGCCGCCGGTTTGATGCATGACAATTTCAGGTTGAGTAATATGGATTACGGGCATGTGATGGATGCTGCCTTCCAGCTTGAAAATCACGTTAGCGCTTACAAAAAAGTTTTACGGCTGGCTGCTTTTAATGTCTTTGCTCACAATAGGGATGACCATAGCAAAAACATCTCCTTTCTGATGAACCAC
>CAZJYF010000730.1:0-1961 GCA_964549665.1 uncultured Saprospiraceae bacterium | reverse complement strand
AGTGTCGCGTCCCATATTTCCCCCTTCATCAAATAGAAATCGCCGAGGCTCAATTTGCCGCTAGCCTGCACCTTGGGGTTGATGCCCGGATAGAGTATCATCGCATCCAGCAGGGTGATGGCTTTGTCCAGATTGTTTAAATAAAAGGCTTCTAAATCAGCCAGTTCTGCAATGATGCTAGCTGTCACCTTGCTTCGCCCGAACTCGTCGAGGAAGGATTCGTAAGCCTTTTCAAGAGACAGCAATTCCGCCTCCGAATAATGGAATCCTTCGACCAATTTGTTGCGGCGGGCCCGCAGGGCTTCCCGTTTTGAATCGATGTAGAAAGTCGAGGTGGCCCCTTTTTCTTCCACAATGTAATCAAAAGCAGCGATGGCAGCGTCGTAGTCTTTGTCGTTGGCCGCAATTTTTGCGAGGCGGTAGATTCTGCCCCCGTTCTCGCCCAACCGCCTATCGAGCGCTTTCACCTGCCGGAAGGCGTTTTTATAATCTTTGCTTTGGATGAAGACCCAAGTGAGCAATTCCGGAAAGTGAATCGCATCGCGGTCCTCCTGAATGCGGGCGTAGAGTTGCATTTGCAATTCCAGAAAATCGTCCTTTTGAAGATAGCGCTGGAACAGACTTTTCAGCGAATTGATTCGACCGGGATTGGCGTCGAGGCTATTTAAATAGTTCTCAATCATCTTCGGGCTGTCGCCTTTTCTGCGGTACAATTCAGCCAGGTTGTAGGCAAAAATTTCCCGGTCGTGAATGAGTCCAGCCCCCGTTTCGTAAGTTTGGATGGCCAGGTCGTATTTGGTCAGATTCGTAAACGCGCTGGCCAGCTTGGTGATAGCAAAGCGGTCGGCGGGTAGCTTCTTGATGGCCTTTTCATACTGTTCGTTGGCGGCTTCATCCTTGAACTGCCGCTCGAACAGATTGCCGTAAGT
This sequence comes from uncultured Saprospiraceae bacterium, assembly GCA_964549665.1. GTDB lineage: Bacteria > Bacteroidota > Bacteroidia > Chitinophagales > Saprospiraceae > CAZJYF01. Next base: position 1,032 of record CAZJYF010000730.1, on the reverse strand, counting down.
CACGTATAACTTGACGTTTTTCGGGTTTCTCTTCAACTCCTTTTTTAGCAGTTTTTCCATTTCACCGTATTCCTCCAACGACAGCAAACAATCGAGGTATCTGTCGAAATAAAAATCGTTCCGGTGGCTTTGTGCCTCGTACAATTTTTTGTACAGCACCGAGGCCTTTTCGAATTCCCCGTCCTGGTAATATTGCTGTGCCAATTTGGAAGTTTGGCCGGAAGCTAACAGGGGTAGGATTAACAAAGACGACAAAAGGAATAAAAAACGCATGTGTCTGATGATTTAGAAAGGTGTCAATAAATAATAAATCCGCTGCAAACAGCCCCGAATTGACTGCATCGATTTAAGAAACGCAACTATCATGCAAAAGTTGTTTTTGGTAAGTGACCGCAAGGACTAATTTAGAGGGGATTGCGAAAGACCCATGAAAATTAAGTTTTTTTTGCAATTGCAGACAGCTTTATACCCTTCTCCAAATAACCTTCTATTTTGTACCTTTGAGCAATGGCTATTTTTTTTTGTTTTTCATTTTTACAACTTTTTTTCAGGTGTAAAGCAAAAGAAATCTACCTTTTTTGGTGCACCAAAGTTGCTTTTAAAATTTGAATGCTATCTTTTATTTAATTTTTTTCGCGCCTAACACAGTAAGCTATGACACAAGAAATACGCTGGATACAGCGGTTCGAAAATTATGCTAAAGCATTTGGCAATCTTAATAGTGCTGTTGATTTAGCCAATGAAAGAACCTTGTCAAATTTAGAAGAACAAGGTTTAATACAAGCATTTGAATACACATTTGAATTGGCTTGGAAAACCGTAAAAGATTATTTGGAACATGCAGGTTGAAGCAAAATTTCCGCGTGACGTAATAAAAAAAGGGTTTCAGTATGAAATTTTGGATGATGGTGATGTTTGGATGGACATGCTCAATAAACGAAATCTAATGGCTCATACCTATGACGAAACCAAAGCTAAAAAGGCATTTGATTTAATTGTCGCAGAGTATTATCAGCAATTGAAAAAATTACA
>CAZJYF010000729.1:0-1969 GCA_964549665.1 uncultured Saprospiraceae bacterium | reverse complement strand
GCCAAAATAGAGGAATTCAAAGACAATCCCGTTCTTCAATTCCTGGTGACGATTTTTGAAAAAAGTATCAAATGGCTCACCGAAGGCATGACGGCCTTACTGAAAAGGGCATTGAATAACAAGACCATCACTATTCTGGTCGCCCTGGCTTTCCTGGTGGCTGCAATCGCTTTGATTCCATTGGGTTACATCGGCGTGGACTTTCTCGAAGCAGGCGACAGGGGGGAGTTTTTGGTGCAACTGGAGCTGCCTAAAGATGCTACTTTGCAACAAACCAATCAGGTGGCACAGCAGGCGGAATTGTTGCTGAAAAACCGCCCCGAGGTGGTCTCCGTTTTCACCACCGTCGGCGTGGCCAATGCGGCAAGGAGAATTCAAAGCACTCCTTATTTGGCAGAGTTGAATGTCAAACTAATCGACAAAAACCTGCGCAAACTGCCCGCCGACATCATCGCCCGGCAGGTGAAAAACGAATTGGAAAGAGCCTTGCCCGGCGCCAAAATCAAACCCGTCTCCATCAACATCCTCGGCTTTGCCGACCGCGCCCCCGTCGAGATTATTATCCTTGGAACGCAGCCCGACAGCCTCCAATCCGTCGCCCAACAGGTGAAAGCTGAAATTTCTACTATCCCCGGCATCGTCGAATTGGAAACCTCCCGCGAAAGCGGCAACCCGGAACTCCATATCCAACCCGACCGCGAAAAAATGGACGCCCTCGGTCTTAGCATGGGGCAGGTCGCTTTCCTCCTCCGCACCGCCCTCCACGGCAACACGGACAACAAATTCAGGGATGCCGGAACGGACTACGACATCGATGTCCGCCTCGATGCGTTCGACCGAAAGAACCTGGAAGACTTGCTCCAACTGAGCTTTCTCAATAAAAAAGGGCAACGCATCTATCTCTACCAATTTGCAGAGGTAACCGAATCGGAAAGTCCCGCCCTCCTCGAACGAACTTCGCGCGCGCCTTCCATTGCCGTGCGGGCGCAAATCGTGGGTCGCCCCTTCGGCGACGTCAATTCTGAAATCGTCGAGCGCGTGGGAAGCCTACCCTTGCCACCGGAAACGGAAGTGCATTTCGAAGGCTCCCAAAAGCAGCAGATAGAGGGTTTCGGGTCATTAATCATTGCGGGTGTGGCTTCCATTTTGCTGCTCTATTTTGTCCTGGTCGTCCTCTACGATTCTTTTGCTTATCCGCTCGTGGTCCTGCTGACAGTGCCACTTGGAGTCGTCGGCGCTTTCCTGGCCTTGGGGCTAAGCATGCAGCCCATCAGCCTTTTTTCCATCACCGGCATGATGCTGCTGACCGGGTTGGTAGCTAAAAATGCCATCCTGGTGGTGGATTTCACCGTCGTGCTGCGGGCACAAGGCATGGAAATCAAGGAAGCACTTCTGGAAGCCACCCACCTCCGTCTCCGCCCCATTTTGATGACCAATGTGTCTATGATCATCGGGTTGATCCCCGTCGCCCTGGCCACCGGAGCCGGTGCGGAATGGAAAAACGGAATGGCTTGGGCCCTTATCGGTGGACTGACCAGCTCGATGTTCTTGTCGCTGATTGTCGTACCGGTGGTCTATTCTGTCTTTGCAAAGGTGTTGGCATTTTTTGCGTTGGATGAGGAAAGGGAAATTGAGTTGGACGTTTGAGGGAGGCTTCCAGATATTGCACCCCCTTCGGCTAATTTAACGGAAAGTGGATGAACAGCCTCGAAGCATCTTTTGGTATTTCGGGCTGTTTTTTTTTTCAAGCATACCTCCAAACTGCTTCCTTGGGAAAACTTGAGGTATTTTGCAAGAGGAAATTTCGAGCTACGATTTTTGACTTCCTTTTTCAAAAAAAAACCCACTGCTTTTCACATTTTAGGGCATGGCCGAGGAAAATCATTTGAAAAAGAAAGAGCATATCAGCTACTTTTTCAAATGATTTTCTTTTAAAGAATAAAGTGATAATAGAAAAAACAAATAAAAT
>CAZJYF010000728.1:0-1973 GCA_964549665.1 uncultured Saprospiraceae bacterium | reverse complement strand
TCGGGATAAGCATTTTCTTCCGAAGCAGCGGATGAAGTCCTGATGATACCCTGTGGACTCATTTCGAATGCACAGGCGAGGATGAGTGCGATAGGGAATCCAATAATCAACATAAAAGTCAGCACCTTCATGATCCAGTGGGGTGCCTCAAAGGTAGGTAGGAAGATGGCGGCAGCTTGAAATATCAACCAGGAGGTTACCACATAGGTGATAGCTACCTTGTAAACATTTCGCCTTTTTAGTTCCCGGAAGAAGTTGTTTTTTGGCATATATTAGGTGAAAATAAAATCAGAAATCATCCTGTTGGGTAATTCATGCGCGCTATAAACTCGTCAAAACGCGGGTCTTTGCTACAGCTATCATACCACGGGCTTCTCAAAAAGGTGACGAGCAGATCTTTTTTCTGGTAAGCCTTTTCAAGCCATTCAAAGCACTTGTCCATTTCTCCCAATTCGGCATAAATTAATACAAATACAGTCGCGTGTAAATACTGTTTTTGTCTTTTGGTTAGTGCTTCCTTTAGTATTTCTCTTGCCTCCTCGATTCGGTTGGCTTTTATTAATGCTACGGAAAGTGCGGCATAAGACCAACTCGAACCTTGTTGCATCGCCACCGCCTTTTTTCCGAATTGAATGGCTTTTTCTAGTTCGCCCGTGCTTGCGTAAATATGAGACAACATCCTAAATGCTTCTGAATAATCAGGATCCAGGGTTAAAATATAATGACACCATTTTTCCGCTTTGGCAAATTCTCGGAATAAATATAGAGCGGCTACAAAAATTCTAAGATATCTTAGATTATAAGGGTCAGAATTAATGGCTTCTTCCCATTTAATCATTGCTTGTTTTTTGTTATTGCAAAAGTAAAACCAAGTAGCCTCCGCAATTTTTACTTCAGGATGATTACTATCAAGCTGAATGGCCATGTCGAGGTATTCTTTGCTCTTTATCCAGTTGAATTCTATCAAAGAAAAGGTAAAAAATAAATATGTAAAGTTCATTACCGGGGTTCCATCCAATGAAATACTGGTATTATAGGCTTTGTATATTTCAGTCAGGACTTCAGCTGCCTGGCGAATACCAAAAAGATATTGATTCCAAAAAATAGTTCCCTTTCCAGTATATGCCGGTGCATAATTTGGGTCTAATTCTAACGATTTTTCAAAATAATGCTGAGCCTGGTCAAGCCCTTCAAATTCCTTGTTCAAATAATACATGCCTTTCAGGTAGAGGTCGTAGGCTTCAAGATTATCCGGTTCCCGGCGTTTTATTTGAAGGCTTTCTCCTTTCAATCTCCAAACCAGATTTTCGGCAATTTTTTTAGCAATTTCATCCTGAATCCTGAAAACATCATCAAATTCGCTATTGTAACTTTCAGACCATAGGTGAAACCCATCTGAGGTTTTTATCAACTGAGCGGTGACCCTGATTTTATTTCCTGCTTTTCTGACACTTCCTTCCAGGACGTGGGCGACATTGAGTTTTTCACCGATTTCTTTAATTCCGGATTTTTGATTTTTAAAAGCAAAAGAAGATGTCCTTCCCGTTACACGTAAACTTGGAATACGGGCCAGCAGATTCAGAATTTCTTCCGACATGCCCTCACTAAAATACGCATGATCCCTATTGGGACTCATATCATCGAAGGGTAGGACGGCTATACTCCTTGGGTCAGGGTTTTTCTCAACTTGAATTTGCTTTTCAATAACCGGGTTTATATCAATATCGACTGGTTTTGATGATTCTTTCTTTAATCCCTGCGCCCAGGCAAGCACCATTGCAATCGGGAAGCCAATAAATAATAAGAAAATAAAGACCTTCATCACCCATTCCGGAGCTTCGAATGTAGGAATTAAGATAGCTGCCACCTGGGCCAATATCCAGGCAATGACAATATATGCGATGGCAACCTTGTAAATGTTTCGCCTTTTGAGTTCCCGGAAGAAGTTATAGGGTTTCATCCACCAAAGGTAG
>CAZJYF010000727.1:0-1973 GCA_964549665.1 uncultured Saprospiraceae bacterium | reverse complement strand
CCTTTTCCTTTATTTGGATACCATTCAAGATCCTGGAAATTTCGGAACTATTCTTCGGATAGCTGATTGGTTTGCAGTTCCTTACGTCTTTTGTTCCGAAGGTTGTGCCGACCTTTTCAATCCCAAAGTGATTCAGGCTTCGATGGGGGCTATTTTGCGTGTCAGGGTAATAAAAATGGAATTGAAAAGCCTTGTAGAGCATTTTCCCGACTTGCCCGTTTTCGGAACCGTTTTGGATGGAAAAGACCTTTTCGAAGAATCTTTGAGCGAAAATAGCATTGTCGTTATAGGGAATGAAAGCAGGGGCATTTCAAAAGAAATTCATCCCCTTCTGACAAATAAAATTTCGATTCCGTGCAACGAAAGGGGAGGAGCAGAGTCTTTGAATGCCGCCGTAGCGGCTGGGATTGTTTGCAGCGTCTTTCGAAATTCAGGTGCGCGGACTTGAATTCCGTTATTCCTTTTTTCACCCAAAATCCTTCAAAGCCCGATAGACCAATTCCATAGGAAGCCCCATAATGTTGGAATACAAACCTTCTATTTTGGAGGCTTTGCACAATCCAATCCATTCCTGAATGGCATAAGCCCCTGCCTTGTCGTAGGGTTGATAATTTTCTATATAAAAATCTATTTCCTGCCTGGTAAATTTTTCAAATTTAACCTTGGAAATTGCAGAACCCACGAATTTTTTCTTTTCCGAAAGGAGGCAAAACCCCGTAATCACCCGGTGAATATTGCCCGAAAGGGCCTGTAAAATCCTTACGGCATCTTCGTAATCAACGGGTTTCCCAAAAATCGAATTTCCCAAAACGACGAGGCTATCTGCGGCCAGGATTATTTCACCGCCTTGCATGAATTCTTTGGCTGCTGTTGCCTTTTTTTCTGATAGGTATTCGGCTACTTGTTCGGGGGGGAGATGCTTGGGATAGGACTCCTCCACCTCCTTGGTTTTTACTTCAAATCGGAACCCTGCCTCTCGCATTAATTGACTCCTTCGCGGTGATTTTGATGCCAGAATTATTTTTTTATTAAAACAATTTAAGTCCATAATTTGATGATAATCAATAGTATGATGCCAGAAAGCATGATGAATTTGGTCACAATACTGAGTTGGTGGAACTGCTTCTCTGATTTGGCTAAGACCAAATAATAAAGGCTGAATAGGAGGGGCAAAATAATGCAGGCCCATGCAAATATAAGTGCTGGAAGTAGTTCTTTAGCCCCCAACCAACTAGTGAACCAAAAGAGTAAAATTGTGAGGAGCCCGGCAAAAAAAGATGCGATTGTTTTTGTTGCCCGGTTACCCAAAACGATCGGCAAGGTTTTGCTGTTTGCCAGGAGGTCGCCTTTTCTATCTTCGAGGTCTTTTACCATTTCGCGGAATAGCGTTGATAGGAAGGCAAAGACGGAATATCCCAAAAAAAGCATCCAAATGTCGTCAGCAATTTGGGGAGCTGTTATTTTCAATTGAAAATAGGCATCGCGTTCTGCGAAAAGAACGATTCCCGCGACAAAAGCGCAAAATAGAGCGACTATCATATTGCCAAGCAGGGCCGTTTTTTTTAGATGCAAGGAGTACAGGTACAATAGCCCGATGGCAAGCGGATAGATGATTATAAAAGGCAAATTATTGATATAAGCTGCTAAATAGCAGGTAATTACAAATCCAAATAAAGTAAGTGAAATGTAATAGTTGCGGGCAGTTTTGAAAGAAATTAATTTGTTGACAATTACTTTTTCCGGTTTATTGATGCAATCAATTTCGTAATCTTTCAAGTCGTTGATGACATAACCTCCGGCGGCGATTATCAGGGTGGTGAGGACCAAAAGAAAAAAATGGAAGGCATCCAGTGCAGGGGAGAGGCGGCCGGTTTTTAGGGCGGGCAGGAGGATAAAATAGTTCAAAAGATATTGCGTGACAGCAATAATTAGAAGGTTTGGAAAGCGTATAAGTTTCAGAAATGTCATGCTGC
>CAZJYF010000726.1:0-1980 GCA_964549665.1 uncultured Saprospiraceae bacterium | reverse complement strand
TGTAAAAATTGCAAACTAACAAGTACCAAACCTTGCTCAAAAAATAAAACGTCGAACTTCAAAATTATTTATCTTTGCGCCCGCATGAAAATTATTGCTAAAATATTAGCTGCCTATCTGTTGCTTTTGGCAATGCTGCCCTGTTCCGACAGCGGCAGTTGGTTCCCCATAAAGACCGGGCAGGATTTTAGCGCCGAATTTTTATCGGCCAACCACGATGGTACCAACCACAACGATGGAAATGGCGACCTTTGTTCTCCGTTTTGTTTTTGTTGTTGTTGCCATATTCCATTGGATGCCCCTGCAAAATCACCTTTCATATTGAAGGAGGATCCCTATCTCTCAACATCTCCTTCTTTTGCACTTCATTTTATTCAAAATCCTTTCTTGAACCTCATCTGGCAGCCGCCGAAATTGAGTTAAGTACGTCAATAAATAAAATCGGCACTTTTCTTCCAAGGGGTTTCAACCCCTTGTTCCTGCAATTCTAGGCTGTCTCATACATACGCATGTAAAAGACCTTTCAAAGCATCAATTTGCGAAATCTTTCGGATTTAGTAAATTTAAAATCAAGGAGTTATAGATTTACCAAATTTTAAAAATTTTGCAAATCGGGTCTTTTACATACGTATGTATGAGACAGCTACGAAGAAAAGTGTCAATCATTTATTCGCTTAACTCAAATTAATAATTACATGATTGACTACATCATCGCTTATTCCATCCGGAATAAGTTCCTCATAGGTTTGGCTGTCTTGGGAATCATCGGTTGGGGAATCTATTCCCTCAGCCAACTGCCCATCGATGCCGTGCCGGACATTACGAATAATCAGGTTCAAATCATCACCGTCTCCCCTACGCTGGCAGCGCAGGAGGTGGAGCAATTCATCTCCTATCCCATCGAATTGGCCATGCAAAACCTGCCCGGCGTAGAAGAAATTCGTTCTATCTCCCGCTTCGGGCTATCGGTCGTGACGGTGGTTTTCAAAGACAAAATGGGCACGTATTTGCCGCGGCAACTCGTCAGTGAGAAGCTCATCGAGGCTAAGTCCGAAATTCCCGATGGCTTCGGAGAACCGGGAATGGCACCCATTACGACGGGCTTGGGGGAAATTTATCAATATGTGCTGCGAGCCAAAGAGGGCTACGAAGATAAATACAACGCGATGGAATTGCGCACGATTCAGGATTGGATGGTGAAGCGACAACTGGCGGGAACCCCCGGTTTGGTGGAAGTAAACAGCTTTGGCGGCTTTCTGAAACAATACGAGGTGGGTATCAATCCCGAACGCCTGCGCAGCATGAATGTGACCGTCAGCGAAATATTTGAAGCATTGCAACAAAACAACGAAAACACCGGCGGCAGCTACATCGAAAAAGGACCGAATGCCTATTTCATCCGGGGCGAGGGCATGGTAAAAACCCTTGAAGACATTGGCGATATTGTCATCAAAACCGTGGAGGGCATCCCCGTTTATATCAAAGATGTGGCGCGGGTTCACTTTGGTTCTGCTCCCCGCTTCGGTGCCATGACCCGGAACGGGGAGGGCGAAGTAACCGGCGGCATGGTACTGATGCTCAAAGGAGAAAACACCGAAGCGGTCATTGGGCAGGTGAAGGAGCGGATTGAGCAAATTCAGAAAACCCTGCCGGAAGGCTTGCTTATCGAACCCTTTATTGACCGCACAAAATTCATCGACAAAACCATCCATACCGTCAGCAAGAACCTACTCGAGGGCGGGCTGATTGTCATCTTCGTGCTGGTTCTACTCCTCGGCAATTTTCGGGCGGGTTTGATTGTCGCATCCATTATTCCCCTTGCCATGCTTTTTGCCATTAGTTTAATGAATCTCTTCGGGGTATCTGCCAACCTGATGTCTCTGGGAGCTATTGATTTCGGTTTAGTGGTGGACGGTGCCGTCATTATTGTCGAGAACGTTATTTTCACCATTACTTATAAATACGGCAAGCTGAACCGAT
>CAZJYF010000725.1:0-1984 GCA_964549665.1 uncultured Saprospiraceae bacterium | reverse complement strand
CCCCCCCCGAGTCGCAGCGCGAACTTTTATACCATAAAATAAAAAAGCCAAAATATGACCATCAACCTGATTTCCGATACCGTTACGAAACCAACGCCCAGCATGCTTGAGGCCATGATGAAAGCCGAAGTTGGAGATGATGTTTTCAGGGAAGATCCCACTGTGAATGCGCTCGAAGCCAAAGCTGCCGATTTGTTCGGCAAGCAAGCTGCCCTTTTTTGCCCTTCCGGGACGATGACCAATCAAATCGCCATCAACGTCCACACGCAACCCCTCGACGAGGTGATTTGCGACCATTACTCCCACGTTTTCAACTACGAAACCGGAGGCTACGCGTTCAATTCCGGGGTAGTGATGAACCTGATTCAGGGTACGCACGGGAAAATCACCGCCGAACAAATCGCCGCAGTCATCCGCCCGGATTTCGACTGGTTGCCAAAAAGCCGATTAGTGGTACTCGAAAACACAGCCAACAAAGGGGGAGGCAGCTACTACACCCTCGAAGAAATCCCACCAATTCGCCAATTGTGCAACGAACAAAACCTCAAACTACATCTCGACGGGGCTCGCCTGTTCAATGCCCTCGTAGAAACTGGAGAAAGCACAAAAGATTGGGGGCTTTATTTCGACAGCATCTCCATTTGCCTCTCCAAGGGATTAGGTGCCCCGGTTGGTTCCTTACTAATTGGAAATGAAGACTTTATAAAGCAAGCGCGACGGATACGGAAAGTGCTTGGCGGTGGCATGCGGCAGGCGGGGTTCCTCGCAGCTGCCGGTATCTACGCCCTCGACTACCAGGTCGAACGCTTGAAATCCGACCATCAACGGGCCAAAATACTCGGCGAAACACTTGCCCGAATGCCCTTCGTAAACAACGTTCGCCCGGTAAAAACAAATATCCTCATCTTCGATGTCGTGCCTCCGTGGACAGCAGCTTCTTTCCTGTCAGAAATTGCGAAACAAGGCATCAATGCTGCCCCTTTCGGTCCACAGACCGTTCGATTTGTGACCCATCTCGATTTTACGGAAGTGATGTTGGAAAGGACGCTTGAAATTCTGAAGAGTTTGAGACAAGTGAGGTGATGACTTGAAGTCACCACCTCATTCCAGAAAAAAGCCCTTCATTCAGAAGAACCACCTTTTCAATAAATCCGCAATTCCAATACCCAAAAAATTGCCGATGGCGTAGCCGACCAAACCGGTAGCCATGCCGGAAAATATCAGCGTTTTATTTTTTATCACACTCGCAATTTGCCCGATGAAGGGGGGACCGTACAAGCCAGCCGTAGAGGTAATCATGGTCGTGTCCCGGTCAATTTTGAAGAGCCAGGAAAGTAAAAGGTGCAGGATGATGGTACTGCTGAAAAAACTTGTTGTAAAAATCAGGGTGCCTGCCCCGTCGGTTGCAAGGCTTCTTAAATCTGCCAACATTCCGATGGCAATGCAGAACATCAAAAGCAGGTATTCGCCACTTTCGTAGGTTCCCCGAATTCGGCGAATTTTAGGCGATAGCGAAGCAATTACACTGAACAGCGTGAGCATAAGAATGACCAGGCTGATGGACTTCAATTCACCGGTGATGACTTGGGTTAAACCAACAGCAAGGCCGATTATCAGCACTGTAAGTGCGTAAGACAAGGACAGGTCTTTAAAGAGCGATGGTTTTTTAAAAAGCAACTTGGGTGGAATGGGGTCAGCCGCTTGTTCGTTGGCAGATTCGGTTAGGTCATGTTGAAAATCGGGAAGAAAAGTTCCGTAAATGCGATGGGCTACGGAAGTAAGAAAAATCAGAAAAATACCTCCGACAATAATGTCGGCGGCATTGAGATAAATGATGACATCTTCCGGCGCATTTTCGGCGATGGCTATCGCGTTCAGGTTGGGCGTCCCACCGGTGGCCATTCCGACAAGCATGCCCGCCATCACCCAGCCATGTTCCATTTGATCTTTGAAAAAAAGAGCCACCAACATGGAACAAATTAGT
>CAZJYF010000724.1:0-1999 GCA_964549665.1 uncultured Saprospiraceae bacterium | reverse complement strand
TTCCATAATTCCAAATATTTCACTATATCCAAACCCTACAACTGGCTTGCTCAATGTTAGCACTGATATTGATGTAGCAAAGATAATAGTTATCTATGAAAACGGAACAGAAGTCAATATTGTTAAAAACCATAAACAGTTTAATCTTTCAAAATTAACCAAAGGGGTTTATTTTATACTTTTTTATGATAAGTACAATAAAAACATTTTCACAAAAAGGATAATAAAATACTAACATTTTTCAAGAATAATTCTGCGATAATTTACAATATTTAACTAATTATGGGTGCAGTTCTCATATTACGCAGCTAAATTACCATAATATCTATTTGTAAATTCACCCCAAAACGCATCCCACCTATTTGATTTTGCAACGGAGCGTAAGTTAAGGATTCCCTGGCCGCCTTTTATTGACCAACGCTGTCCGCTACGGCACATTCGTTGTTTTACCACGGATTTACATGCGGCTTCTATCACGCCACTTCCAATTGGCCATCCTTTTTCCTGGTAAACGGCATATTCCATAAATTCTTTATGTTTCTTAAAATAGCCCAAATGCTTTTGGACTTCCTTTTCGCCTGATTTGTTAAATGTCCGGCTACCAAGGTAATATTCCGCTGAACGTATAAGTTTTGACACGCCTTGTTTCCCGTTTTTCAATATTTCCCTGTATTTTTTGTACCAGTTTTGTGCTTCTCCCGACTTTTTCCCGTGAATGGCCTCAGCCATGTGGGACAAATGTTCCGATGCGTGATAAAAATCAATAATCCTTTGGTAACCCTCAAATGCTGGGTTTTCTTTTAAATAGCCCGATATTGATTTGTGTGCATCGGTGATCACGAGTTTGGCCGTTGACGGGCCCGGGTCGGCAATCTTTAGTTCCTTTTCAAATTCACGTTTAAAGGTAGGGTAACGATCTTCCGGCATCCGGGCGATGTACTTTGAGCCAATCCGTACCGGTACCTTTTCCCCTTTTTCGTCGATTGTGTTGTAATGGGAAATGCTCCCGCACATTGCGTTTTTGTACGATGACGGCGGCGGTCCCTCGTTGGTTGGGCGTTCCGTTGGCCTCCCTTTCTTCTTGCCTGCCTCGTTCAGCAAAACATTGACCCCGTCAAGGCTACAGGCCATTATTTCCGAAACGGGGGCTACTTCTCTTTGGCGGACATTGTCCATGATATCCGAACCCGGTGCTTCGATAACTTCATTGGCACTTGTTATTGCCCTCTTTATTTGGGTGGCGTGGATTTTTATGAAACTGCACTTCCCCAATAACCTCGAACTTTCCTCGGGCGTATTGTATGCGCAAGAAAATAATACGATTTCTTTGACATCGGGCATGAGCATTTCTCCTTTTACCCCCAGTTTCCCATCCAGCGGGAAAAGGCTGTTGCCGCCCGAACGGTGCTGGTAATAACTCCTGGAAACGTCGATTTTCCCCAAAGTGGTCACGATTTGTTTTGTGCTTTTCCCTTTGTTCAAAAAACGTTTTCCGCCGGAAATGACAACCGCGCATTCTTCATCCCTCGATTCAAAATAACCCTTTACTACTTGGCAACCCAAATCGCTCACCAAATCCTTTACCTGCTCGATAAACCCAATTGCCGAATTGAAATCCAAATCGTTATTATACCCGTTTTCACAAATCCCTAACATCTTTTGTCTGATTTCATCCATAGACGAGTTGATGATTTTTTCTACATTTGTCTTTTGCTCCTGCATAACTGTTAATTTAAAGTAGTTTATATATTAACAAGCAGGAGCTGATTTTGATCAAATTACCTGTAAATCCGCGTAATACCGGATCTCCACCCCTTTTTATCAAAACATCGGGCAGGGTGAACACGTGGTTCTCAAAAAATATGTTTAATGCCGGATCGCCAAAGTAATTGTGGTCATACAATAATTGAGGTGAGCCTGAATACTTGACTTTCAATTCAAAGGCTGAGATCGGAATAGCGTCGTGGAGGGAATGAGTGGGCAACCCTCCTACAAGCAC
>CAZJYF010000723.1:0-2004 GCA_964549665.1 uncultured Saprospiraceae bacterium | reverse complement strand
CAACCGTCGGCAAAATTTTGCGGAGGCAATTGCGGGAAGAGGAAAAGGCGGATTATAAGTTGAAAAAGTCCAAAAAAAAGAAGCAAGCGGGCGACAACCGCCGACCTGCTGCATTATGATGCTTTTCTACTTAGCCAATTATTATCCATTGTGGGCTTCTGTTATTTTATACCGGTCTAATAAGACCTTAAATAATAATGACGGACGGGAAGACCCCATCCGCCATCTGCTAAAAACTACTTATAAAATTCCATTTTGGTTCTTTGGATAAAGCACTCTAATCATCAGAATTTGGAAAAAGGAATTTTATCAGGCCCTTGTGGTCCGGGATTGAATGGACAGGTCACTTTTACCGTGGCAAAAAATCGTGTTAAACTTTTTTTGTCCCATACCACGACGGTGTACTTGTTCCCACAGAGAACGTGGAGTTTGGAATTAAAAGCGAGCTTTTTCTTTTCTTTTTCTTTTAACCAAAAGATTTCGTACTGTTTGTGCTCATCAAAGTGAAAGGAAGTATCATTCGATTTTACTGCCACCAAGGTGTAATGTTTGTCCTCCTTCTCCGCAATAACTTTAATGGCTACCTCCCATTTCTTTGGGGATGAAATGTCGGTATTAAAAGCGACGTCCGTTTCATCCAATTGTTCCTCCACTGTAGGAAGAAGTGAAGAATTGTCTTGAGCGACTTGTTGAATATAAGATTCGGTGACTTCTGAATTTTCGATAGGTTCAATGGCTTCCTTTTCACAAGAAGCGAGGTGAAATAAAACCGGAATTAGAAGTAGGCCTGCAAGCAGATTTAAAGCATTTGTCTTTTTCATAAGTATTTAATTTTTGGAGTGAAAAAATTGTGGTTGATTGTTGACACTCCAAAAATGCAGACAAAAACAGCCCACCGGGTAGGACAAATCTGTCAAACGATAGGACAATTCGGTCTTTCGATAGGACATATGTTGCATGGATAGGATTAGTATTGTGTTTGCGGGAAAAAGCATAAAAAAAAGAGCAGTTGAATAGCTGCTCTTTTTAAATTTTTATTGGAATACACGTTTCCTAAACTTTGAAAGTTTAGGAAACGTAAACCGGGAAGTTATTTTTTTACCATTACCCAATTTCAACCCGCTTCCTCCAACCGCTCCTTAAACTCCCTCGGCGTCAATCCGAATTCCTTGCGGAACACCCTCGTAAAGTAAGCCGGGTCGCCAAAGCCGGTATCATAAGCCACGGTAGAAATAGCTTCCTCTGTTTCCGACAGCAGGATTTTAGCTCTGGATAGGCGAATGAAGCGGACGAATTTGATTGTCGAATAACCCGTCAAGGCTCTTAATTTGCGGTGCAGTTGAGAACGGCTCATGTTTAATACCCGGCACAACTGTGGCACGTCGAAATTGAAATCAGCTAAATGTTCCTCCACTGCTGCCCTCACTTTTTGCACAAAGGCATCCTCTGTTTTTTGCAGGATAGCTTCTTCGGGTTTGGGTATCGCCGCTTCCGAAGCCCCTGCCAGGGAAAGGTAATACTGCCGCAATTTTTGTCGCAATTCCAGCAGTTTTTTGAGCCGAATGATCAACTCTTCTTTGTGAAACGGTTTGGACAGGTAGGCATCTGCCCCTCTTTCCAAACCTTCCATTTTCGAATCAATATCCGCTTTCGCAGTCAGCAAGACGATGGGGATATGGCTGGTGCGCTCATCATTTTTGAGGTGTTGGGTGACTTCAAAGCCGTCCTTTTTCGGCATCATCACATCGCTAACAATGAGGTCGGGGATGCTTTCGACGGCTTGTTCGATACCCTGCTGCCCGTTGTGGGAAACGGCAATCCGATAATCCTGTCGCAGGCAGGCGGTGAGGTAGCGGATGACATCGGGATTGTCTTCGATGAGTAGTACCAGCGGTTTTTCGGTTTGTCCGGTGGCAGTAGCTTTGGTGACCATTGCATTGGCTACTACAGGCACAAAAGGCAGGACTTTTTCTTCCAGCTTGCCCACATCAGAAAATTCTTCCA
>CAZJYF010000722.1:0-2016 GCA_964549665.1 uncultured Saprospiraceae bacterium | reverse complement strand
AAGCCATCGGCAATCAGGGTTTTCAGGTTCGGCATCAGGTCTTTTTCCAAATCGCTATTCATGCTGAGTCGGGAGTTGAATTTCCCCTCGACGAACTTCCCAATTGGGGCGAGTACTTGGAAGGTATTGACGGCATTGAATGCTTTTTGGAAATCCATCCGCTCCATGTCATAATCCAGATTAAAGCTGGGCTTGTCGTGGTTTTGGGTGTTGTAGCTGCCGTTGACGGTCATCGTTCCGCCGAAGGCTTTGCCTTTCACATTTTGAATTTGAACCGCCTCCTTTTCCACCAATAAATCCCCTTTTACATCTTCGAGTTCGACGTTGGCGTAGCGCACTTTATCCAATTCAGCCTTCATTTGTAGTCGGACGTTTTCCGGCACCAGGATAGGCTCCAATTCTTCGGCATTGGCAGCCGTCGTCGCCGTGTCCTCCTCCACCATAAATTCGTTCAAATCGAGCATTTTCGACCGAAGATTTAGTTTGCCTTCCAGTGTTTCATTTTTGAGAAGGTAGTTGAAAACATTGGTCAAATAACCCGTCGCGTGGAAGTCGCTTTTGCCAAACCGGGCGTCAAAATCGCTCACTTTCACCTGGCGCGGACTGAAGTCCAATTGCAGATTTTTGATTTTAACAGGAGGCATATCTACCGTCGTGTAATTCATGTTTTTTACGCCGAGATTGCCGCGCACGTTTGCCTTTCCGTAGTCTCCTTTGTCCAAAAACGATTGCTTCACTTGGGCAGCAAAGTTGGCGGTTATCAAGCCCGAAAGCGATTCGACCCCTTCCATGGGGAAGGCTTTGGCGAGCTCTTCCAAATTGAGTTTTCCCTCCAATTTGGTATCGATATCGGGGTCTGAAATGGGGGTTTTGATTTTGAAATAGCCCGCCACAGGATTGCTGCCGATTTTCAGCTTGAAAGTAGAAATGTCCACCTTCATTTTGTCCAAATTGCTCGAAGGACTGTTGACGGTCATCCGGGAAGCGATACCGGAAATGCCGAGGGGCAAATCGGGGTATTTCACCTCCCCATTTGCCACATCGAGGTTTATTTTGAATGCGGGATAGCGTTCCGGCGAATCGCTGTAAACGCCTTTCACAAAACCATCCAATTTGAATTTACCACTCGCTTTGACATCCTCGTAGCCCTCAATGTAGGCGTTTGGGATGAGGGAAAGAAGGTTTTTGAAGTCGTTTTGCGGCGCGCTGAATTTCAAGTCCATCTCCACATCGTTCTCATTGGGAAGGGCGACGAAACCATCCGCTTTGAGTTGTAAATCATTGATGCGGAGGTCGTTTTCCCGAAGGCTGAATTTCATCTTTGGAATATCTACATTTATTCCGGCAAGGAGTTCCACGTTTGCCTTTTTCAAATAAGTCACCCCCCCTGAAAGGACGGTCAATTCATCAATCTCGGTTTTCGTTTGCAAGTCGTAAACATCGAGCGTGAAATCGCCGGAACCGCTGTGACTCAGCTTGTTAACCTCGAAAGACATATCGGATTTGCGGTCGTCATACACCAACTTCCCATCGGTGATGCTGTATTCCTGAAGCTCGATTTGCATGGCTACCGGTTCTTCTTCGGCTTGGGTTTCTTCGCTCGTTTTGGCGATGTCGTAATTGGCTTTTCCGTCGCGCAAAACCAACACATTCACCACGGGTTTGTCCAATCGAATCGTTTTGATTTTCACCGGACCGTCGCCTGAGACAACGGATAGGATGTCAAGCACAAAATGGAGGGCGTCGCCTTTTATCAAGCTCACCCCCTCAAAATCACCGGTGCCTTCCACCGAATATTTTTCGAGGTCTAAGCTCAAATTGGGAAAATTTCGCACCAGCGAAAGATTTACGTCCTCGAAGTCAAATTTGGCATTTATATTGTTGTTCACCGCTTCTTTGACAGCCGCCGCCACTTGGTCTTCAAAAAAATACGGAATGGCGATGAGTGCGCCTATCAGTAGGGTCAAAAGGATAAACAGGGTGATAAACAAGCGCTTGGCAACTTTTTTGGCTTTC
>CAZJYF010000721.1:0-2020 GCA_964549665.1 uncultured Saprospiraceae bacterium | reverse complement strand
TGCAATAAACTGAAATTCATGGCAGCCGTCCGGGCAAGTTTGGTTCGCCATGTGGCAGCTATCAATGTCCTGGCAGCTCGCGGAATGTATTTCTGGGACTACGGCAATGCCTTTCTTCTGGAAGCCGGCAATGCGGACGCGGATGTTTGGAAAAACGAAGAAGAAGGGCTTTACAAATACGCCTCCTATGTGGAAGACATCATGGGACCCATGTGCTTCGACTATGGGTTCGGACCGTTCCGTTGGGTTTGTACTTCCGGCAAAATGGAGGACCTGGAAAAATCGGATGTTCTCGCTGCCCGCGTCCTCGAAAGCATCCTCGCCACCGCACCCGATGAAATCAAAGGACAACTCACCGACAACCTCAGCTGGATAAAAGCCGCCGGGAAAGACATTCCCGTCGTCGGTTCGAAAGCCCGCATCCTTTATGCCGATGCCGAAGGGCGCATCAAAATTGCGAAAGCCTTCAACGATGCCATCCGCAGTGGAGATATTTCAGGGCCCATCGTGCTGGGGCGCGACCACCACGATGTGTCGGGAACGGATTCTCCTTACCGGGAGACCTCCAACATTTACGACGGCTCTAAATTCACCGCCGACATGGCGGTGCAGAACGTCATCGGCGATGCTTTCCGGGGGGCTACCTGGGTGAGTTTGCACAACGGCGGCGGCGTGGGCTGGGGCGAGGTCATCAACGGTGGCTTCGGCATGGTGCTGGATGGTTCAGCCGACTCGGAAAGGCGGCTTCGATCCATGCTTTTTTGGGATGTCAACAACGGCATCGCCCGCCGGAGTTGGGCGCGCAACGAAGAAGCCATTTTTGCCGCCAAACGGGAAATGGAACGGACGCCCGGCTTGCAGATTACCCTCCCTAATGTGGCGGAGGAGGAGGTGATAAACCAAGCGATGAAAGAATCAAAAGGGTGAAAACCATAGGTTCCCGATTGCTTGAGACCACCCTTCTAATATCGGAGAAGCTTGCTTACAGGCTTCGGCAATTCTTTCGTAAGGGCCTGCCCCGATACGCTTGGGAACTTTCATCCTCCAAAAAAATCTTTATCTTTGACAGAGAATCGGATGCTCGTGCCAGGAAACCACAACCGCTTTACGAAAATCCTCCCCGCTGGGGTCACACTACCCAAAACCAATCCTACGCAGCCATTAAAAAAACGCAAAATGAAAGTGGAAGAAATAAAAAATAAAATCATCCCGGTCCTGATTAAACATCAGATTCGGCGAGCAGGGATATTTGGCTCTGTCGCAACAGGGAAAATTACCAAAAAAAGCGATGTTGATATTTTGGTCGAATTGGGTAATAAAATAAGCCTGTTGGAATTTGTAGGAATTAAATTCGAATTGGAAGACCTCTTAGGCAGAAAGGTGGATTTGGTCGAATATCAAGCGGTTAAACCAAGATTGAAAAATAGGATTATGTCCGAAGAAATCAGGTTATATGGCTAAGAAAAAGAAAAGAGATGAACTTGTTTTTCTGGAAGACATCATTGAATGCATGGAGAAAATAGAGGAATACATTGATGGAATGACCGAAAAGGAGTTCGTAAACAAGGTAGAAAAACAAGATGCTGTAATTCGACGAATAGAAATAATTGGGGAAGCAGTAAAAAATATATCGAAGAAAACAAGAGAAAAATATCCCGCTGTACCCTGGAGAGAAATTGCTGGAATGCGAGACATTGTTATTCACCAATATTTCGGTGTAACAATAGGTTTGGTTTGGAGGGTTGCGATTTTGGAAATTCCAAACCTAAAAGAGAAAATAGAGGAAATAAAAGAAGATTTAGAAGAAGAATGAAAATAGTCGCAAATTATGAGTTGTTGCCAATTTTTTCTATCCAAAAATTGGCAGCAACACCAAGCTAATTTCTGTATTCATTTCCACCACACCACCTATTTAGATAAAATTTAAATAGCCTCCCCATGCCCTTTGTCAAAACCCCCAACTTTTTAAAATTAAAACCTTTTTTATCTTTGCGGAAATTTGTGAAATCAGATGAGGGGA
>CAZJYF010000720.1:0-2029 GCA_964549665.1 uncultured Saprospiraceae bacterium | reverse complement strand
TGCATTTTACATTTCACTAGGGGATCAAATAATCGAATATTTTCAAAAAACAAGAATGAACTACCCCGATGCAAGCATCGAGGTATCAAAGCGGATTTATTAGTTTCTTCGACGCAAGCGTCGGGGAATTGAACCCAACTTTGATTAAAAATCTAACAGTAGGCAAACCCTCACAATTCGGTAAAAACAACCCTCCCATCCTCGTCACCGGTGAAACAATAATCCGTTTAAAATTGAAAATTTTTACGAGCGATAATTCCGGGTTTAGTGCTTATCCACTCTGAACCTGGAACTCATGAACTCGTAATTCTCTGAACTCATCGAATCCTTCGCCCTTCTCAATTATAATCTGGCAGGAAGTTATATTTCTCGCCATATTCCAACATCTGTGCGGTAAAGTCATCCGGGTATTCCACTTTGATGTCCGT
Source organism: uncultured Saprospiraceae bacterium (assembly GCA_964549665.1). Lineage (GTDB taxonomy): Bacteria > Bacteroidota > Bacteroidia > Chitinophagales > Saprospiraceae > CAZJYF01. The sequence goes on along the minus strand of CAZJYF010000720.1, from coordinate 1,601 downwards.
GATATTTCCCTTTCCATCCAATATGGGCGACAGACGGGGATTGATGAACCCTCCGTAGGGCGGAATATGCAGTGATTCTGAGCGGGCGAGCACTTCCCGGTGAATGTCCGGGTCAACTTTCACGCCGTAGTTTTCAATCAAAGCCTTCCCGGCTTCGTAATCGCCTTGGGATTTGATGCGCTGCACTTCCCGCAGCATTTCGCCGAACAAATCCCGCAATTTATGATAGTCTTTAATATCGAAGTAGGTCTTCCCATCCCGTTGTAATTTGACTATGACATTATCTTTTTTCCCTTTTTGAAAGACCCAATTGGCAACCATCTGCCGGTTGCGCATATGTGCCTCTTCGATGTTTTTGCCGGGATTGATTCGCCGCAACTGTAGCATCAACCCATTTTTTATGTAGGTATCGTATTCCGCTTTACCGGGTTCGTCGGAATCGACCAAACCAAGTTCCTTCAATTTGGGGTCGAGAAGAAAATAAAGCGCCACGAGGTCGGCACGGCCTTCTTCCAATGCGGAGGAGTAATTTTTCAAGGTTTCCTTGGGCGTACCTACGCCCGGTTCCAATTTTCCGGAGGCATGACCCACCACTTCGTGCAGGGCTGTTTCCAATTTTGAGCCCAATTGTCCATATTTCTCGGCCCGTGCGATTTCTTCGGCATCATTGGCAAATTCATGCAGCAGTTCCGGTCCATTGGCATTGTTGTACGCATCGATAATATTGCCCAGGCTGACCGATTTAGAACCATGTTTGGCGCGAATCCAATTGGCGTTGGGCAGGTTTACGCCAATCGGCGTGGAAGGCGAAGAATCGCCCGCTTCACCAGCAGCCGTAACGACTTTGTAGGAAACACCCACCACGCTGTCTTTCTTGTGCTGCTTCATTATTGGCGAATGGTCTTCAAACCATTGCGCGTTATTAGCCACCTTCTGCATCCTTTCCGAAGCCTCAAAGTCCGTGATTTCGACGATGGTTTCGTATGCGCCCCGATAGCCCTTCGGGTCTTGGTACACCTCGACAAAACCATTGATGTAATCGATATCTCCTTCAGTGGCCTCCGTCCAAGCGATGTTGTATTCGTCCCATTTTTTCAGGTCCCCCGTTTGATAATATTCAATCAGCAATTTGAATGCATTTTTCTGGGGTTCGTTTTCCGCCACTTCAGAGGCCTTTTGGAGCCATTTGATAATTTCTTTAATAGCCGGGCCATACATTCCCTTCTCACTCCAGACTTTTTCTTCCAACCTGCCGCCCTTGCCTCTGACCAATTTGCTGTTCAAGCCATAGGAGATGGGTTCGGTGGCTTTTTTGTCGATGAGGGCATTGTAAAAAGCATCAACTTCTGCCTCTTTGACGTCAGGCCCATAAAAGTTTACGGCCGAATTCATAATCAAATCCTTAGTCGGGTCGAGGTTCACTTTCTTGGCATCCACATCTGGATTGAACATTGCTTCCAAAGCCTCATCGCTGAGTTTTGTTTTGGTCGCTGCCATCAGCGATTGGAAGTAGTCTTTTGAAAAACCGGGAAGGAATTTATCCGAAGAATAGTGGTGGTGGATGCCATTGGAAAACCACACATTTTTGGCGTACAGCATCA
>CAZJYF010000719.1:0-2030 GCA_964549665.1 uncultured Saprospiraceae bacterium | reverse complement strand
TCTCCAAAACCATCGTATTTGCCGGAAGCCCCGACCCGAAAGTGGTGGTCCATCAAATTGTGCCCTAATTCTCCGCTCGAATTTCCCAATCCATTCGGGAAGCGTTTATTTGCTGAGTTGAGCAAAATAAAGGTCGAACCCAATGACGAGGCGCAGGTGAAGATGACTTTTGCGTAAAACTCCTTCACTTCGTTGGTCTCCGCATCTATAACCCGAACCCCGGTGGCTTTGTCGGTTTTTTCATCGTAAATGATGGCGTTGACAATGGAAAATGGGCGCAGCGTTAAGTTCCCTGTTTTTTTCGCAGCAGGCAAAGTAGAAGCATTGCTGCTGAAATAGCCTCCAAACGGGCAGCCTCTCATGCACAAATTCCGGAACTGACACTTCCCCCTTCCTTTGTGTGGTTTGGTGAGATTGGCTACCCGGCCAATCGTCATAAGCCGGTCGTCAAAATTTTCAGCTATTTTTCCCTGCACATGCTCTTCCAGGCAGTTCATTTCCATAGGTGGCAAAAATTGGCCGTCCGGCAATTGTGGCAGCCCTTCCTTTTGACCGCTAATTCCAGCAAAGGACTCCGCATAATCGTACCAGGGAGCAATATCTTTGTATCGAATCGGCCAATCCGTTGCGATACCATCCCTTGCGTTCGCCTCAAAATCGAGGTCACTCCAACGGTAGCTTTGCCTTCCCCACAAGAGGGAACGCCCGCCAACGTGATAACCCCGCATCCAATCGAATCGCTTCACTTCGGTATATGGGTTTTCGTCATCCTTGACAAACCAGTGTTTGGTAGATTGGCGAATGGTGTAACCCGTCCGGTTTTGCTTTTTATAGTGTTTTTCAATTTCCGATTTTGGAACCCTGTCGGCGAATTTCAAATCCCAGGGATTCAGGTTCATTGTCGGGTAATCTTGCACATGCCGGACCATTCTACCCCGTTCCAGGACGATGGTTTTTAAGCCCTTTTCGCAAAGTTCTTTCGCAGCCCAGCCCCCACTGATTCCCGAACCAATAACAATGGCGTCGTAAGTGTTCTGTTCTTTTCCTTTTAAATTTAAATTGCTCATGCCTTCCAAATTTGAGTTTGCTTTACCAATAAATAGAGATAAAATTTTCGCCCCCAAGATAGAAGATTAATACTTTTTTAAAAACCAGAATGGAAAAATTATGATATAAAAAACTGGGGATAGACAAAACAGGAAGGAAATATTTGGGTAAAAGACTTGTTAATTATTTGGAGAGGCTTGGCGTTCTTGAATAGAAAAAGGAAAGAGAAGTTTTTTCTGAACCTCCTTATTTCCGTTCCGCCATCTCGATGTATTGATAATCCAGCGAACGGTCGTCGAAAACGATGTGGCTGTAGCCGTACCCAAGGGCAACGATTATGGAGAGCTTTGCCTTGTGGGCTTACTTTGAGCCGCTGTGACCAATACAAATTGTTGTTCTTCTTTATACCAGAAAAGGACTATTCTCTTTTAGATTTCTTTTGTCTTTTTGTTTCTTTTTTTTCTTTGGCAGTTTTCTGTGGTGCTTTTTTAGTATTTTTCCTTGAATCTTTTCCTTTTGCCATGATATTCGGAATTTAAGGTTTGTGATTATTTTCACTTATCAAATTACTTTCGTCTTACTTCTGGATAGTATCTCATCCTTGATCCTTCACTTCATTTAAATGCCTCGTTCCGCCATTACGATGTATTGATAATCCAGGGAACGGTCGTCGGAGACGATGTTCTTGTAGCCCGCTTCTTCCAACTCTTCTTCCACCTGATAAAGCGGGATGCGCAATTTGGCGGGTGGGTTGGCTATCGGGATGCGTTTTCTTTTGAAATCGACTATAAAAATCTTGCCGCCGGGCGCGATGCCTTCCATTAATTTTTTCAAATAAGACACGCGACTTTTTATGTAAATGTACGTGTTGACCATCAAAACCAAATCGGCTTCTCCGGGTTTTAGCTTTGCGTCTTCCGGCGTGGCTAGGCGGGTTTCGAAGCGCTTTTGATACTTCTCTGATAATTCTACCAATTTGATGC
>CAZJYF010000718.1:0-2037 GCA_964549665.1 uncultured Saprospiraceae bacterium | reverse complement strand
AAATGGGGATAACGATGGAAATCATGTGCGTTAAGGGTTCAAGAGTTCAGAGTTCAGAGTTCAGAGTTCAGGGGTTTTGAAACCAATTTGCCCGGACAAAGAGGCGTTCGAAGGTACGAAATCCGAATCAATTTCCATCACTTTGCAGGCTTCGGCGGCTACCCGGATAGCGTTGTTCGCACTTCGTTCGTCGGGGTAAACGTGGGCCATGTTAGCAATGAAGAGGCGCTGAATCGGGGTTTTGCAAGGAGGGATTTTTTGTGAAAAGTTGCAGTCACAGACGGTGGCTGCGGCCATGGTACGAAAAATGTGAACTTTTTTTACCCAAGATTTTTCAAACCCGGGATAGATTTTGGGCAAAGCCGCCAGCATCATTTCAGCCACTTCCTCCTTTTTCATCGCGGCGATCGCTTCCTCTTTCGCAAAATACCGGGAAAGATAAGCGATGTGGGAACCATTGTATGCTGCTGCAGGAAGTAGATTCGTTTGCTCGATTATTCCGCCGAACGGAAATCCTTCATCAGCGACATTCAGCCAGTAAATGTTGCTGAGGGGACGGTCCAATTCCAAAACCACACAAATGGCGCCGAAGTATTCAATTTTTTCAAATTGCCGGGCCAAGTCTTCGTGGTGGACTTTCAAAAGAGCAGGTAAGTAAAGTCCCGGAATGGTCAACAAAAAATCCCCGCCTTCTATTTTGCCGAGGGGCGTTTCGATGCCTTCCAAAAGATTGTTGCGAACCAATAATTTTTGGACGGGCGCATTGGAAATCAACTCCACACCGGCAGATTCCAGTCTTATCAAGAGGGCATCCAACAGCACCTGAAGACTGCCTTTGAGGTAGCCCAATTTTTCGTTGCCCTGCTTGCGGGAGTTCATGCGTTGACGGAGGCGACCAATCATCCAGGAGAGGGGAACCTTGTCGGCGTAGGGCCCGAATTTAATCAAAAGAAGCGGTTTCCAAAGTGCTTCGGTGACGTTTTTGCCAGCCCAATGGTAAAACCAATCGAGGGTCGAGAGGTGTTCGTATTTCCGCCAATCGGCAAATTTTCCCAGAAAAAGGCTCGTCAGGGCAAAGCGGAATTTCCCAAGCCAGCTTACCGGTTCAAATTTCAATAAATCAATGGGGGTGTTGAAATCGTGAATCTTCCCATCGCGGAAAACGCCCATCGTGGTATTGCTGAAAAAGACCTCCTTTTCAAGTCCCAATTCTTTCAACAACCAATTCAATTCTGCATCGTGGGTAAAAAAGTGATGATAAAAATACTCCAACCGGTTTCCGCCGATGGGAAAGGTGTTTAGCAATCCTCCGAATTGATTACTGCCCTCAATCAGTCGAACTTTTTTGCCGGCTTTCGACGCAATGTAAGCTGCCGCCAAACCGGTAATGCCGCCACCCACGATGGTCAAATTGTTATTCATTGGTTCTATTAAATAAAATGGATGCGCAACAAAGTAAAGGAAGGTTTTGAATCTTAATGACCAAAATTAAGATTACTAATGAAAGTTTCGCAAAAAATAAAAAGTTTATTTTCTGTGAAACTTAAGGGACTAAAATTGAAACCTTGCCGCCCAGTGTGCTGTGAGGCAAAACCCAAGAAAAAATATTCCAAACTAAATTCCGGTAACCCTAAAAAACAAATTTTGAATTCAGCGGAAGGTAGTGCAGGAATCCTCCAATAAACTTCAAATTTTCGCCCCCTTCCACTCACAACTTCACCGTCACCCGTAACGCCTTCAGCCCCTGCACTCCCTGCAACTTCCCGAGTGGGAGGTCTTCGATAGTTTCCTCGATGTAGGCTTGACTGCTGAGATAATTCAGGTACTCCAAATACTCCGTCTTATCTTTGTCGTCCGCATAAACAATGGCGATTTTGCCGGGCTGCGTCAGGCGTTCTTCGGAGCCCTCGATGAGGGCTTTGTCAATGCGTTTTTTGATGATTTCGTAGCGGATATTGTACGCCCCGTCCACATCGAATTGCTTGTCGTCCATGCGGAAACGGATAGAAATAGGGTTGTTATAAACAAAGACCAATT
>CAZJYF010000717.1:0-2041 GCA_964549665.1 uncultured Saprospiraceae bacterium | reverse complement strand
GCCCTTCTTGTGGCAGCCAACTCCATTGGTCGGCCAAAGCAAAGAAAATTACCTGCAACCATTGCGGTTATGCCGAAGGAATTGATCATTCCAAGGATAAAGTCGTCGAGAAGTCACTGGTTGAGGCAGCTTCCAAGGTGAGTGATTATGTGCCGGAAGATGGAGGGAAGAAAGTATTTGAATGCCAGAATTGCGGGGCAAAGTTAATGGTTGAAAGTGACCAAGTGGACATAAGCTGCGGTTTTTGCGGCTCGGAAAACATCAATTTGGAAGCCTATCAGCATCAGTTCATTCAACCGGCAGGAATCGTTCCTTTCGACATCTCCAAAGAAGAAGCCGAGGAGCATTTCAAGGCATGGATACGCAAAGGTTGGTTTCATCCGAATAAATTGAACCAACTAGCCACTATCGATAATTTGCACGGCATTTACCTTCCTTTTTGGACGTATGATACACAGTCGGAATCGGATTGGAGTGGGGAGGCAGGGCATTATTATTACGAAACCCAGCGCGTACATACCAACGGTCAATGGAAGAACCGACAGGTGCAAAAGGTTCGGTGGGTGCATCGGTCCGGGCGTCTCAGCCACTTCTTCGACGATGTCTTGGTAGTGGCTTCCGGTGGGTTGAAGCAGCGAGACGTGGAACGCATATTGCCCTACCGTCTTGAGGAAATTGTAAACTTTGACCCGCGCCTCATTGCAGGCTGGGAATCAGAGGTTTACAACTTAGAAGTTGATAAGGGTTACCAGGTAGCAAACCAGATTATGGACGCCAAAATTCGAAATATGTGCTCATCGCAATTGGGTGGTGATACACAACGAAATCTGCGCATTCAGAGCGAAAAATTTAATCAAAAATTCAAGCATATCATTCTTCCTGCTTGGATTTGCTCCTATGCTTTCAAGGACAAAACCTACCGCTTCACCATCAACGGTCAAACCGGAAAAGTGCAAGGAGAGAAACCTACCTCATGGACCAAAATCGTTTTCCTTGTACTGTTGTTTGGGCTGTTTATTTTTGCCATTTATCTGCTCAGGCAGAGTGGGGTGGTTTGATGCGTTCGTTGGGTTCGTGGCGTTGCTAAAGACTTGGGCAGATTGGAATAAAAAACGCACCAGCAGATAGGAAAGGGTTCCTATATGTTGGTGCGTTGCACAAACTCAGTTTTCTGGGGCCAGCTCCGATTTTAATTATCCGATAGGTCGGAACCAACCGGTTTATCAAATGGAGACTAATTGTTTTTCTGTGGAGCATCGCGATTCCAGATATCCCTGATGCAAATATACTTGCCATCCCGTTTTTCATATATGGCCACATATTTACCAGTGGTTACTACACCAGAGGCATCGGTAGAAGTGCTTTTTCCGACTTCAACTACCAAATTCCCTGCTGCCCAAATGTCCTGTACCTTATAGACATTCGTTGCTCCGGTTGTGTCCTTTGCCATTTCAGCTTTTGTCCGCTCAAGGATGGCCGCTTTACCGACAGTCGGAGGTGCATTATTTGGCAAGCTTACGGCATCGTCTGCATAAAAAACAGCTACGGCATCTGCATCTTTCGCATTATCGGCTGCTGCATAGGCATCTTCCATAGCCTGAATTTCGGCTTTGATTTGATTCAAATCCAGGGCAGGTGCTTCTTCAGCCACAGGTGCTGTACATGATAAGGTGAAAAGGCATAAAACGCCAATGACAAGAAGAATTGAATTGATTTTCATAATGGTTTGATTTAAAGGTGAAAAAAAAATTATTCTACAAAATCCACCAAAACCCGCAATTCGGCTTTCAATAGGGTTCTGGTTTCTGAGAATTGGCGGCCAATGTAGGCATTGCTTTTGTCGGGATGTACTTTATCCCAATGTTTCCCAAAATTTCCTGAGCGGATGTCCTCCCAATTGTCGTAAAAATAAACGGTAGCGGCTTCATAAGGAATATCTGCACCGTAGGGAAACGTCAGTTGGTAAAGTCCCCAACCTGCCAGGTCATTAGAGGCTGTCTCAAAAGACCCGATTTGCAAAATTTTTATAATTTGGTAAATC
>CAZJYF010000716.1:0-2043 GCA_964549665.1 uncultured Saprospiraceae bacterium | reverse complement strand
TTGAGCGTCGGCAGCCTCGATTTGGGGAACAATGAAAATTTTGAAACGGTAGAAAAATTTTCAAAAAAAATCCCCGAATTGCTGGAAGAAGCCGGCGCACAAACCGGCATCGGCGGTTACGGCGAAACGCGCCCTTTTTACACCACCGACGCCTACCAAGTTAAAGGAAATGACGGGCCAAAATGGCGTAGCGTCCATCTTGGCGTGGATATTTGGACAAAAGCAGAGACTCCGGTTTTTTCACCCCTCGATGGCAAAATTCACAGCTTTAATAACAACGGCGGCGATTGCAATTACGGACCCACCATCATCCTCGAACATCCGGTCATCGAGGAATTGACTTTTTACAGCCTCTACGGACATCTGAGTCTTTCTTCGCTGCAAGGTTTGAAGGCGGGAATGAAGGTCAATAAAGGACAAGCCATCGGCGCCATCGGAAATATGCCGGATAATGGAAACTGGCCGCCCCACCTCCATTTTCAGATTATCCTGGACGCGCTGGAAATGAAGGGCGACTTCCCCGGTGCTGCCTTCCCAAATGAACGCGCCGTTTGGCTGAGCATTTGTCCGAATACCATTGGATTGGCCGCTGGAAGGTTAGAAAAAGCGCCCCTTCCAACCAAAGACATCCTTAGTCTTCGCAGCGAGCATCTCAGCAGGAGTTTGAGCATTGCCTATGCGAAGCCCCTGAAAATTGTCCGCGGCTATTTGCAATACCTCTACGAAGACAACGGCAGGCGTTATCTCGATGCCGTGAATAACGTAGCCCATGTTGGACACCAACATCCGCGGGTGGTTCGCGCTGCCCGGCGCCAACTCGCTGTCCTAAATACGAACACCCGCTACCTACACGAAGAGATTGTCCGTTTTGCGGAAGAGTTGCTGGCGACTTTTCCACCAAATTTATGCGTCGTGCATTTTGTCAATTCAGGCAGTGAAGCAAATGAACTCGCCCTCCGCATGGCTCGCACTTTTACCGGTCAACGGGACATCGTAGTGGTTGAATCGGGCTATCACGGCAATACGGGGGCTTGCATCGATATCAGTTCCTACAAATTCGACGGCAAGGGAGGAAAAGGTGCGCCGCCCTTTGTCCACACCGTTCCTGTCCCCGATACTTTTGGGGGGCTTTACCGAAAGGATGAGAAAAATGTTGGCAAAAAATATGCCGCTCATGTGCAGCATTCGATTGCAAAAGTGCAGCAGCAGGGGAAAGGCATCGCCGGTTTTATTTGCGAAAGCATTTTGAGTTGCGGCGGGCAAATTGTTTTGCCGGAAGGCTATTTGAAATCAGCCTATCGCCACATTCGAGACGCCGGAGGTGTGTGTATTGCGGATGAAATACAGGTCGGTTTTGGTAGGTCGGGAACGACCTTTTGGGGCTTCGAACTGCAGGGTGTCGTGCCGGATATTGTGACGATGGGAAAGCCAATCGGAAACGGGCATCCCCTCGCAGCAGTGGTCACCACCCGCGAGATTGCGGAGGCTTTCGCCAATGGAATGGAATACTTCAACACTTTTGGTGGCAACCCGGTTTCCTGTGCCATCGGCCGGGAAGTGCTGCGAATCGTTCAGGAGGAAAATTTGCAAACTAATGCACTCGAAGTCGGAAATTATTTGAAAAAAAATCTGAAAACCCTCCAGATGGAACACCCGATTATCGGCGACCTGCGGGGAACGGGCTTGTTTCTCGGAATCGAGTTGGTGAAGAACCCGGAAACGCTTGCCCCTGCCGCTGCCGAAGCCAACTACCTCGTCAACCGGATGCGGGAACACGGTATCCTGATGAGCACCGACGGGATTTTTCACAATGTGTTGAAAATCAAGCCGCCGATGTGTTTCAACAAAACAAATTCGGATTTTTTAGTGGAAATGCTGGACAAGGTATTTCAAGAGGATTTTCTGCGGGTTTGAATTGCTCTATTTCAATAATCAGATGGTGCCCATAAGATTCGAGAAAACCTTTTGCGTCTTCAATAGCAAACAGCCTGATTTCGGGGTCTTCGAGCGAAACATATTTATAATCGGAAAAAACGGACTGAA
>CAZJYF010000715.1:0-2052 GCA_964549665.1 uncultured Saprospiraceae bacterium | reverse complement strand
ATCAAACATTCTATCTTGGCTAATTTATTGATTAGATCCAAGCCGTTTTTTTTGCCCAGGACAAATACGGATGTTGCCAATGCATCCGCCAGCTCTGCATCCGGGCAAACGATGGTCACACTTTTTATTCCGGTTGTCGGATAGCCTGTACGAGGGTCAATTATATGGGCATACCGCTTTCCATCCATCATGATAAACTTCTCATAATCTCCGGAAGTGACCACCGCTAAATTGTCTATTTCCAAAAAACCCAACGCTTTATCCAGATTTTTGGGGTCGGCAATTTTAATCTTCCATTTCTTGGAAGTTCCATTTACCCCCCAAGCAATCAAATCCCCGCTGGCATTGACCAGGCCTCCGGCAATGTTCATTTTTTTCATAATCGCCATGGCCCTGTTGGCAGCATACCCCTTGCCAATAGCACCAAAACCGATTTTCATTCCTTTTTCTTTAAGAAAAACCGTTTGGTTATCTTTATCGAGAAGGATGTTTTGCCAATTGATTTTAGACGCCGCTTTTTTAACTTGCAGGGAATCTGGCATATCTTTCATTGAACCATCAAACTTCCAAATCTTGTCCATGGAAGCATAGGAAATATCAAAGGCTCCACCCGTCAATGCAGAAACTTTCTTTGCCCGAAAAATCAGGTCATATAATTCTCTATCAACTTTGACAGGATAAATTCCGGCATTGCGATTAATCGCACTCGTTTGTGTAGCCGGGTCCCAGGAAGAAATCAACTTTTCGATTCTTTTTACTTCGGCAATACCTGCACTAATTGCGTTCCAGGCAAGGGTGTCATTCTTTGCTACGGCAGTGATGTCGAAGCGACTGCCCATTAAAAGCAGCACTTTCTTTTGAACCGCCAAAGTTTGTGCAAAGGATGGCTTGAAAAAAATCAAAAAGCTGATTGCAAAACTGAGAAATACTTTCACGATTTCGGATTTTTTGACATCAGTTTATGCAGTTCATTTGCAAAGGCAAGAGGAGATTGGCCTCTAAATCCCGGCTCACCCAAAATCATTTCATCCTTATTCAACAATACTATTTTTGGGAAGGCACCCGACGCATTGTACTGGGCTGCTAAGGCTTCATTGTGCTTCGTCTGCAATTTTGACAATTGGTTCTTTTTCCTGACAGGAAAATCGAGGTCTAAAATTACCAGTTTATTCAATGCGTAATTTTGAAATTCTTCGGACAACAAAATATCTTTTTTGAGTTTCATGCAAGGCTTACACCAATCAGAACCTGAGAAAACCATCAGAATGTCCAGATTATTTGCTGAGGCCACTTCCTTGGCCTTTTCGATATTGGTTTCCCAAAGTAAACGATTGGTGGGATTTTCGTCATTCTGAGAAATGCCTTGGTGGTTTAGCATTAAGATAAAAAAAGGTGCCAAAATTAAATTTTTCATAGATTCACGATTTTTTTAAATGAATAATACTCCCAGTACGCTAAATAATTAGAGGTAGTTGCCTCGCATGAACCGTTTCGTCAATTATTTTTTCAAAATGTCGCCGAATGTCAAAATACGGTCAGATTGTCAGCGATTATGGGTTCACAGTTTCAATTATTTGAAAAAATAGGTGACACCAATTCTATATGAAAAGAATATCAGGGAATTTGCGTTCTTCCGATTATAAAAGGGCAATGAAAAAGCATTTTCAAGTTGTGTAAAAATGCTTAAGGATCAGGAATGGAGGATGGAAACGCAAGCTCTTGGCTCGCGGGCAATAAATCCATAAAAGGCGTAGATTTGCAATATGCCGCAGAGGTAATTTGGAAAATTCCCCTTTTCAGTCACAATTTTGGGCTTGCACCTATTGATGGCTTGTTGGAAATTGACCGTCTAACCATCCGGATTTTTAAAATTCAGAAGAATCAGATGAACCTCGCAAAGGAATTTGATGAACTCAGCGATAATTACACATCCGACATAAAGCGGTGGGTTCCCTACTATCGGGAGATGATAGAAGCCATTGGAAGCAAACTTCCTGTAGGGTTTAATCCCAGGCGCATTTTAGACCTCGGCTGTGGCAACGGCAATGTGAC
>CAZJYF010000714.1:0-2056 GCA_964549665.1 uncultured Saprospiraceae bacterium | reverse complement strand
TCAGCGCCCACATTGACGGGCATGGCGATGGCGTAAAAGTGATTGCCCTGTGGGTAGATGATGCTGCCTATTCCTTTGAAGAAACCCTTCGGCGGGGTGCACAACCCTACATGGAACCTGCAAAAATCGAGGATGATGACGGGGAGGTCGTCCTTTCCGGGGTACATACTTACGGCGATACGGTGCACGTCTTTGTGGAGCGAAAAAATTACGGCGGTGTATTTCTGCCGGGCTATGTGAAATGGGAAAGTGAGTACAATCCCCCACCCACGGGTCTGCGATACGTTGACCACATGGTGGGCAATGTCGGTTGGAACGAAATGAATACCTGGGTTGATTTTTATGCAAATGTGCTGGGTTTTGCGCAATTGATTTCCTTCGACGACAAAGATATTTCCACCGAATATACCGCCCTGATGAGCAAGGTGATGGCAAGCGGAAACGGGCGCATCAAATTCCCCATCAACGAACCGGCAGAAGGCCAGAAAAAATCGCAGGTGGAGGAATACCTCGATTTCTACGAAGGCCCGGGCGTGCAACACATCGCCGTAGCAACCGATAACATCATCGAAACCGTTTCGGCATTGGGCAGCAGAGGCGTTGAATTTTTGCAGGTCCCAAAAAATTATTACGATACTCTGTTGAACAGGGTTGGTGGCATAGATGAGGAGGTGAGCGTCTTGCGGGAGTTGGGCATATTGGTGGACCGCGACGACGAGGGCTATTTGTTACAACTTTTCACCAAGCCGGTCGGCCCCCGCCCTACTTTGTTTTTTGAAATCATCCAACGAAAAGGCGCCATTTCTTTTGGAAAAGGGAACTTCAAAGCGCTCTTCGAAGCGATCGAACGGGAACAAAGGGAAAGGGGAACGCTTTGAGGAGGAAGACAGTTCACAGTTCGCAGTGGGCAGAGTGACAAACCTATTTCATTCTTTGTCATCGTGCTCGGCAAAGTAAGTTCTTGAAATAAAACCAAATAATGATTCAAATACCCGAAAATATTCAGGAATTAAAAACCTACCAGCCGGGTAAGCCGAATGCGGATATGTTTTCCGAAAGGAACATTGAACAGCCGGTGGTGCTTTGCAGCAACGAAAACAATTTCGGTCCTTCGCCAAAAGCACTGGAAGCCATCCGGGCAGCGATGTTCCAGCTGCATCGTTACCCCGACCCGACGGGAGAGGCCCTTCGCCTTGCCCTGGCAGAACGATTGGAAATAGATTTTGAAAACATCATTTTGGGGAATGGTTCGGACGGCATTCTTTACTCACTGTTTAAAGCCTTTTTCCTGCCGGGGCAAAAGTTGCTGACTTCCGAGGCGAGTTTTGTTTCCCTCGACGCGATGGCAAAAATGAACCGCGTCGAGGTTGAAAAAGTGCCGATGAAACTGGGTTATCGCTTTGACCTGACCGCTATTTTGGATCGCATCGATTCCGCAACAAAAGCCATTTATTTGTGCAATCCGAATAATCCAACCGGAACGGCCATTTCATCAAAGGAACTGAGCGATTTTCTGAACAAAGTACCCAATCACCTTTTAGTCATTGTGGATGAAGCCTACTTTGAGTTTGCCAAATCTATCTCCAACCAATACCCCGACAGCACAAAACTCCATTTCGAAAATGTGCTGACGCTTCGCACCTTTTCAAAGGCTTACGGCTTGGCAGGTTTGCGCCTGGGCTATGCAATTGGCAGCCCGCATCTGATAGAAGCCTTGACCAAAGTCAAGCTCACTTTCAACCCAAACTCTTTGGCACAAGCTGCTTGTTTGGCAGCATTGGAGGATGCGCAACACTTCCGGAAAACGATCCAAAACAACCAATCGGGCTTGCAACTGTACTACCGCACTTTTGAGGACTTGGGTATCCCCTTCGTGCCGTCTTTCACCAACTTCGCGATGATTGATATGGGGACTGAAGAACGGGTAGAACGGCTCTACCAACAACTCTTGCACAAGGGCGTCCTCATCCGGCGGTTAGCATCTTTTGGCTTGCCGCACTGCGCCCGTATTTCCGTCGGAACGCCGGATGAAAACCTACTGCTAAAGGCAAAATTG
>CAZJYF010000713.1:0-2059 GCA_964549665.1 uncultured Saprospiraceae bacterium | reverse complement strand
AATGACAAGGGCTTCGAGACTCTCCGCCTCGGCTTTCACTTTATAGAGGTCTTCCAACGTCTTTTTTTCGATGACAATAGCATTCTGCAATTCTTTAAATTTCTGCTGTTCATTGGCGATGCCTTGTTCAATTTGGTCCAATTGTCCATTCAGCGAATCCCGAATTTGGCGAATGGTATGCGTGGCATCTCCGTCTTTGGTTTGTTCGACCGCTACTGCCACCACCTGTCGTTGTTTCTCCAGTTCTTGTTGCAGGGCAGAATTTTGAATATCCTGCTCCCTCAGTTCGTTCTTTAGTTCCTCGTAAGCTTTCAAAATTTCAGCTTTGGTGTTGGTAGTTGATATTTTTCTCATGGTGATGTGTTTTTAGTTGTGATTCGAATATAACAAAGGTTTGACAATTTATTTGGCAATGAATTATCTTCAATTCCTACCTAATCTGTGTAATCCTTTAATCCATCAAATCCGCGATTCAGACAATTTACACGGACTGTCAACTGCTATCCCCTCCATTTTTCCAGCCTATCAAATCCTCAATTGAAATAAATTTCACTTTAGTATTTTCTCTTTGAAAAGCTGCTTTTAAAGACAAGTTGATTATCCAGGCTTCTTCCGGGCTATATTTCTTTAAAAAACTTTGCAAACTCTTAGGGACGGTCAACTTTGATAAACGTTGAAACTTGACTTCAACAGGAAGCACACTGTAAAACTTGTCAACCACAAAATCAACTTCAGCTTTGTCTTTGGTTTGCCAAAATTTCACCTGAACGGTGGTGTTGTTCACCATTTCTTTCAGGCGGTGCAAAATAAAATTTTCAAATATAAAACCGGAAGAATGGAGTCGTATATTGCCGTTGAGATTCAAGATGTAATTCCGCAGGCCGAGGTCTTTGAAGTAATACACCGGGGACTTGGATATTTCTTTCGTTTTATTTCGGACAAAGCCCGAAACTTTGTCAATGATATACATCTTTTCAAGGTACCAAAGATAGTTTTTTAAGGTAGCTACCGAAACTCCACACAAGGACGCAATATTATTGTATTGTATCTTTTGGCCAATCCGGTCACTCAACACTTGCAATAATGTGAATATTGGCTCCGTCTTTTTTAGGTTCAAAACCACTGAAATATCTCGTACTAAAAAACTATTATAGATTTCCTGTAAAATTTTCACTTTTTCTTCCACATTGTCCTGTACCACTACATTTGGATAACTGCCGTAATTCAAATACTCCAGCAAATAGCCAAGTGTTTTATCCTTTTCCAAAGCAGCAAGCCGGGTGACTTTCCCAATATCATCGATTGCCCATTTGTATTTCAAAAATTCGTCGAAACTTATCGGGAGAATTTCAAAAACCCGCTTCCGGCCGGCAAGCGACTCATGGATTTTTTCTTTCAATTCCAAGCTGCCTGACCCGGTAACCACCCATTTTACAGGCATTTTTAAGTCAAATATCCCTTTTAAAAATAAGCCGGCATTTCCCTTTCTCTGAATCTCATCTATGAAAACATACGTTTTTGTCTCATTCGATAATTGCGCCCGGATATGTTCGATAAGATTTTGTTGGTCTCGAAATAAAGCAAAATCGGATTCCAAATCCAGGTTATAGGAAATAATTTTTGCTCCCTGCCCGCTCAATTTGCCCCTCAATATATCCAGGATAGTTGTTTTTCCAACCTGCCTCGGACCCACGAGCATGGTTATTTCTGCTGCTGGAAGGTGGGCTTCTATTTCAGCCAGTTGGTCTCTTTTTATTAGCATAGTTTGTTTTTACCCGATTAAAAAATAAGTAAAAATATTCTTTTATCGGGTGAAACGCAAGTTCAATTAAAAGAGCAAGTTCAATTTTGCGCTTGCGCTTGCGCTTGTTCTTGCCCTTTCTACAACTGGTTTAGGCTTTACATTCAGCTCCGGCAGGCGTTTGACAAGCTCTAAAATAACAAATTGGATAATTCAGACAGCCTTATTGTGGCTCCGAAAATTTTATGAATTCACTTAAATTCATAAAGTAGTTGTTTGACCAAATTTTGACCTCATTTGGGTCTTTTATGAATCTTT
>CAZJYF010000712.1:0-2082 GCA_964549665.1 uncultured Saprospiraceae bacterium | reverse complement strand
GATTACCGACCTCTCGGGAAAACCGGCCTTCAGATTAGCGCCCTTTCACTGGGTTCGTGGCTGACTTTCGGCAAGCAAATAGAAGACAAAGTTGCAGAGAAGCTGATGGGATTAGCCTATGACCAAGGCGCCAATTTTTTCGATAATGCCGAAATTTATGCACGGGGGCAATCGGAGGTTGTGATGGGACGCATTTTGAAAAAAATGAATTGGAAACGCAGTTCTTACCTCGTTTCCAGCAAAGTTTTCTTTGGGGACGGAGGTAAAAAACCCAACCAAACCGGTCTGAATCGAAAACACATATTTGAGGGTTGTCATGCTTCTCTAAAGCGCTTACAATTGGACTACATCGACCTTTTCTTTTGCCACCGTCCCGATAAAAGCACGCCGATAGAGGAAACGGTCTGGAGCATGAATTTGCTCATGCAGCAAGGCAAAATTCTCTACTGGGGCACCTCGGAATGGTCGGCCCAGGAAATCATGGAAGCCCATATGGTGGCGAAAAGTATGAACCTCATGGGCCCGACGATGGAACAACCCCAATACAATATGTTCTGCCGTCGGAAAGTGGAGGTGGAATTCAGCCAGATTTACAAAACCGTTGGTTTGGGATTGACGATTTGGTCACCGCTTTCTTCCGGGGTTTTGACGACGAAATATTTGAATAAATTTCCGGAAGGCACCCGCTTGGGGATGGAAGGTCTGGAGTGGTTGAAAGAACGTTCCCTGACGCACGAACGGATTGAAAAAGTGCGCAAATTGAAGAGCATCGCCCAAGAGATAGGCACTTCAATACCCAAATTGGCGATTGCATGGTGCCTGAAAAACCCGGATGTCAGCAGTGTCATTTTGGGGGCTTCCCAACTTCCCCATTTGGAAGAAACCCTTACTTCTTTAGAGGTAGTGCCCAAAATTTCGGAATCCATAGCCGAAGAAATTGAACAGATTTTGGATAACAAACCCGAAAAACCCATGTTCTGAATCAGCTTTACTGGCTTCAAAATATGGCTTTCTTTGCGATTGAAGTCTTTTTCGCGTCCGTTTGGAAGGCTTGCGACACCCCAATTTTTGGCTTCCTGATATCTTGCCGCTCAAATTATTAAAATGACGAAATTCTTTTTTCTTGGCGGTCTAATTTTACTGGTAATTGGCAAATCAAAGGCACAGGGACCGATCGATGGTTTCATGAAAGGAAAGAATGAAACGGACTTTGCGCTGACCTATTCTTTTGAAAAGTACAACAAATACTACTTGGGCGATGAGGTGCAGGATATTTCCATAACCACCCAGACGGCGAGTCTTTTCGTGGCCCACGGTTTTAGCAAAACCGTGAATTTGATCGCTTCCATCCCCTTCATCTGGAACGACGCCGACGCCAATCTTCAGGATGCCGTCCTAGCCATCAAATACCGGGGCAAGTACTGGCAATTTAAGCATGGAGACCTGTCCAAAATAACCTCCTTCGGCTTTAGCTTTCCTATCTCCAACTACGACAAAGACATCGAAAACCCAATCGGGCAAAGAGCTACGATTTTCAGCCTCCGCCAATTGTATCAATACAAATCCTACGGCGGCTTCTTCATCCATCTGCAAAGTGGTTTTGATTTCCGCGTGATTCCACAGTCGCAGATCGCCATTCCCCTCATTTTTCGGTTGGGTTATGGAGGTGATAAAATATTTATGGATGTTTGGTTAGACACCTTCCACACCCTAAGTTCGGATGCGGATACGCGCATCTCCGGTGGAGAAGGTGCCCAATACGTCAAAATCGGAGGGACGTTTTATTATGCCGTGACTCCTAAATTCGGAGCATTCATAGGAGGCGCGCATTTTATGAGTGGAAGAAACGTCGGAAAGGCTTCAAGGTTAAACGTGGGAATGGTTTATAAACAATTCAAAAGCAATGGTAAATGATCAGACTAAATTAGCTTCGTCGTAATTTTTGCACAAACTTCTAAGGTCTAAAGGTTTATCCAAATCAAAATTATCCTCGTCCGACTCCCATCCGCGTTTTTGAATTTTTTCCAGCTTCTTGCGAATCAAAAAAACCTCTTTTTCGATTTCTCTTTCTTCCCAATCATT
>CAZJYF010000711.1:0-2092 GCA_964549665.1 uncultured Saprospiraceae bacterium | reverse complement strand
TTTTTCGCCGGTCTTTTATTTTATCTACAAAATTATAAAATTCTCCGATGCCTACAGAAGCAATAACTTTTGATCCGGTTTTTGCATTCACGTAATCAAGTGGATATTCAGATATAATAGGTTCAAATTGATCTATGATAATCTGTAAGGTGGCGGCTAGAATATCGTCCAGTAACCTGCCATCTTCATAGTATTGTGTTAACCGCTTGATGGTTTCGCTATTGCTGAACCGGTTAAAGTGCCCAGCGCTTTTAGCAGATTCATAGGTAGTAGCGTAATGGATCGGAGCAACACTATAATAAAGGGGTTCCAAATGAACGCCAATTTCAAATTCTTCATTAGTTTGGTCTGGATTTCTCACGGCAGTAAGTAACCAGCCAATGTTATCTATCCTATTGTCATAAAAGGTTTTCAGAAAAGCTAATCTCGCGGAGTCTTTATTTATATCAACAATCACATCCTGAAAGAAATGTCTTTCTAATTTTTTATTCTTTAAATCTTGCTGCCAATTATTTATCTGTACTGCAATGAGGATCCCGACCACCACCAGTAAGATTTCTCCAACGGCATAAATCAAATATCTTCTAAGATGCCCTTCATCCAATAATTTTCGCCTTATCCTTCGAAAAAATTTTAACATGGATTCCTCGAATTATTCTTCTGCCTTTTCAATTGCAAATCAATTGGTAAAATCGGATTTGGTTCTTATCTAGGTAAGAGCCGTCCGGAGTCCAAGAGCCACAAAATTCGGGGAAAGTTTAGGAAAAGTATAATTTTTAACCTTTTTTATGAGAACGGGAAGAAATTCATCCACCTTATTAAATGATACGAACGGTCAAAAAGTTTAGTTTGGAAAATGAAACAGCTATTTTAAACCAGCCAGGTCCCTGAGTGAAAAATCCGTTGGAACCCAGGCGTTTTCCAAAACGGAGTATTCCAAAAACCCAACCAATTCCCTATATCTTCTGCAAGGGAACGAGGCCTTTGATAAGGACTCATCCCAAAACCCCGAGTGGGAAGGGAAAATCCACAACCGGTCCCCAGAATAGCAATACTGGATGCCCTGCTGTCCCGGTTGGTCCGTGGAATTCCGTATTGCCGGCACCATTGCAACTGACCACCAAAGCCGGAAAGCTGGGAAACAGAGGAAAAGATAGCAGTTTTTTAATTAACGGTAGTTTTGCTAAGTTTACAGCAAACATAAAAAACAAAACATGAAACACCTTATTACCCTTCTCGCTTTATGCGGCACTTCTTTTCTATTTTCCCAAATTAGCCAACCTCCTTTTACTTCTGCGGAAGAACGCCTTAAAAGTTTTGAAGTACGGAAAGCCTTGCGCGATCATTCATTGGTTGCCAATGTTCCTTTCCATTCCATCGGCCCCTCTATTTTCAGCGGGCGGGTTGCCGACCTCGATGTTTCCGAAAAGGACCCGAGTCATTTCTACGTTGCTTATGCTTCGGGGGGGCTTTGGAAAACGGAAAATAACGGCATGTCGTTTAGCCCTCTTTTCGACGATGAAGTGGTGATGTCGATTGGGGACATCGCAGTGGATTGGAAGCGCAATGCAATTTGGGTTGGAACGGGGGAAGTGAATTCAAGCCGTTCGTCGTATTCCGGGGTGGGCTTATTCAAAAGCGAGGACGGGGGAAAAACCTGGCAGTACAAGGGTTTGGGCGAAAGCCACCACATTGGAAGAATTATCTTGCATCCCACCGACCCCAACACCTTGTGGGTGGCTGCTTTGGGACACCTCTATTCTCCCAATCCCGAACGAGGTATTTACAAAACTACGGATGGTGGAAAAACGTGGAAACGGACCCTGTTCGTGAGTGACCATGCCGGGGCCATCGATTTAGTCATCAACCCGCAGGATCCCGACATCCTTTACGCAGCGACCTGGGAACGGAGTCGCCGGGCGTGGAATTTTTGGGAAGCGGGAAGCGGTTCGGGCATTTATAAAAGCTCCGACGGTGGGGACACCTGGTCTCTATTGACCACCGAGAAAAGTGGTTTTCCTGTCGGGGAAGGCGTGGTGCCGACCACGCCGGCGACGGCCGACACGAGCGAGGCGGCGAGGTTGCTCCCACT
>CAZJYF010000710.1:0-2093 GCA_964549665.1 uncultured Saprospiraceae bacterium | reverse complement strand
TAATCCGCTCTAAATATTTATTTTTGTGGGGGAATAAAATAATACCAATGGGAAAATCTATGATTGGAAGAAAGGAGGAAATCAATGGAGACTTTTCAGTGAACTGTGGGGTCTGTTCACTGAACTGTGTCAAAACAAACCAAAAATGACCACGACTTGGGCGGTTCTCTCTTTTTATTTACAGCTCACTTGGTTGACCTTGTTCTTTGTAAAATTCTTCAATTATCCCCTCACAGGCGGTGTCCAGCATTTGAAAAACCTGCTCGAAGCCGTCGTCATCCCAATAGGGGTCAGGCACACTTTGATTCCCGCCCGTACCTGAGCCGTTCATAATCAGTTTCACTTTTTGTTTTTGAGCAGTGGAAATAGCCATTCGACGAATTGCCTGGAAATTGGAATGATCCATGGCGAAAATCAAATCGAAATTTTCCAGATCGGAAGGCTTGAATTGCCTTGCCCGCTGCCCCCTAATGTCAATCCCGTGTTTCTTAGCGGTGGCAATCGAACGGGGATCGGGCGGTTGACCGATATGCCAGGCACCCATGCCGGCAGAATCCACCTCCCAATCCAAATGGTGGGCTTTGATCTTATCTTTCAAGATGCCTTCCGCCAGCGGCGACCGGCAAATGTTTCCCAAACAAACCATTACTATTTTCATACATCGATTAGTCATTTGTCATTAATCGCCATTGGTCATTCAAACGGCAATTTTCAAACCTGTTCTATGGGTCTCTTCAATGCCATCTATTTTAAGAATGAAAAACGAAATTTTTCAAAATCTGTTCTAAAAAATCGGAAGCATTTTTCTTCCCGACAAAAAAAATTGAAAAACCCGGCATTTGGTTTTCCAAATGCCGGGTTCACTATTTGTCAGAATCAGGATTTACCGGATTCCGAATCCTGAAAATCCTTAAATCCTGCAAATCCTGATTCTGACAATTTTCAAATACCGAAGTTTTTGTTTCATCAAACTAATTATTGTCGAAATTTCGCCCTCCCTGTCTTTGCCGGTTTTGCTGCTTACGCCTTCTCATTTCCTCCAATAATTTGCGCTTGAATTGTAGCTCAGCCTTATTCAACATGGCTACCTTTCGTATGGGAAGCACCTGCTGGATCTGGCGGAAAAATTCTTTTTTCAGATTGAACTGTTTTTCTTCCAATTCGAAATGCTTGTTGATAAACTCTTCTAATTCTGCATCCGACATGAGTTCGATTTTGCGATCTTTCATGTGGTAGGAATCTCTCAAAGCTTCTTTATCCTTTTCAAATTGGTTGTAAAGCGGCCAAAACTGCTGTGATTCTTCCGGCGTCAATTGCAATTGTTTCGTGATAAAAGCAATTTTGAATGATTCAATTCTTTCGTCCCGGATTTCGTTGTTTCTATTGACCTGGGCTGGTAAATTCCCGAAAAGAATACCGGACAGCAAAGTCCCTAAAATTAATTTTTTCATCGTTTTACTATTTTTTTATGTGGGTTAACATGTGAAAGATTTTTAGAATTTTCCACATTTGGATTGCTCCATGACTATAATATTTCTTCCAATTCACTTAAGTCTATTTCGTCGATGACCCCATCGAGGTAGTTCTCTATTTCCCGGTCTTCCACGTGAAAATTTGAAATCGAACCCATTTCCCCCACTGAAAAACCATCCTGCACCAACAAATCTTCTTCAAAATCGTCAATATTCTCAGCGACGTAGGTATTCATTTCATCGAAGGAAATATCTTCAATGGCTACCATTTTGGTATTAATGGCAAATGGCTGAGGTTCATTTGGTTGCTGGAAAAGAAAAATGAAGGCAACGATTAAAAGCAGTACGCTAGCCACTGCCACGGCATATCTTGGTTGTAGCAGAAACTGAATGCCGGCAATGATTTCATCCAACCAATTTCTCTTTTGACGGACAGGCGTTTTCGCCCGAAGCGCATCTTTTCCGATTCGTTTCAACACTTCGTCGGGCAGGGTTTTGAAATAATTTTTCGGGGCGGTAAAGCCGTCGCCTTTTTTTCTTAAGTCAGCCAGAAAAGGGGAAGCTTTATTTAATTCTTCCTGTAAATCGTCTTTTCGGTCCATAATTGAATTTATTTTTGCA
>CAZJYF010000709.1:0-2096 GCA_964549665.1 uncultured Saprospiraceae bacterium | reverse complement strand
ATTAAACGATTTTTTTGGCAAACATTGGAAAGCAGAAAAAATTTTCAAAAAAACCCTCAAACTAGACCATCGGCATCCTTTTGCCAACTATGACCTCGCCTGTTTGTACCACCGCCTGGGGGATAAATCCCTGGCAAGTTCTTTTTATAAAAAGGCGGTGAAAATCAACCCTGAATTGAAAACCCCGCAAAATGAGGAAGCCTTTCGCTACGATTGGCACGGTGCTTTTGATGAAGGATCCTTTACCGAACAACTCAACGAAGAGGAGGATGCCGAATTCACCCAACTGTCGAAGGAATTGGATGCGATAAAACAAGACCTCTCCCAGGTAGATAGTTTGCAAGAGGAAGAACTCGACCAAAACGACCTGGATTTTCAAACGGATTTATCGGAGATTGAAGAACTTTCGAAGGAAGAAATAAATCCGAAATTAACACAACCTCACAAAATGAAGAATCACCATCAAACAGACCCGGAACAAAGCCAAAGTTCTGATTTGTCCAACACCGGCAAAGACGCCTCCGCGGTAGTTTTCATAACAGGGGCTACCGCTGGCATCGGAAAAGCCACTGCAGAAATCTTTGCCCGGAACGGCTACCGCATCATCGCTACGGGAAGACGCAAAAAAAGGTTGCGGGCACTGAAAGCCGATTTGCAAGAAAGGTTTGAAGCAGCCGTTCGGATTCTTCCCTTCGATGTCCGCAAAAAAAAGGCAGTTGAAAAAGCCGTCTCTTCGCTGAATAAAAAATGGAAAAAAATAGATATTTTAATCAATAATGCGGGCTTGGCGAAAGGCTTTGCACCTATCCACGAGGGTGACTTGAAAGATTGGGATACCATGATCGACACCAACGTCAAAGGCTTGCTGTACGTGACACGCGCAATAGCACCACTCATGGTCAAAAAACAAAGCGGGCATATCATAAACGTTGCTTCTTCTGCCGGGAAGGAAGTTTATCCCAACGGCAACGTTTACTGCGCCACAAAACACGCCGTTGAATCGCTCACCGAAGCCATGCGAATTGATCTTCACAAACACAATATACGCGTCAGTCAGGTATCACCCGGTCATGTCGAAGAAACCGAATTTGCGTTGGTTCGCTTTGAACAGGATGCCGCGAGGGCAGCACAGGTGTACCAAAATTTTCAACCGCTGAAAGCGAAGGACATTGCGGAAATTATCTTTTTCATCGCTACCCGGCCCCACCACGTAAACATTCAGGATGTCTTTGTGATGGGAACGCAGCAGGCTAGTAATATTTTTATCGACCGAAGTGGAAGGGAGGAGGAGGAATAGGCAAGGTTTCAAGTGGCAGAAATCTTATTCCAACTCTCAATAACTATTTTTGTGGTACTATTGTATGATAGTTCCATTGTGATAAATAGTCACCTTTGCAGTAGGAATTAATGCTCAATAGTTTTTGAAAACACCAATTAAAAATGTTTTATGCTAAATACTTGGGGTTGAAACGGTAGAGGATTATTTTCGAATTGAATGAAAGAATTTCATGGTAGGATTTCTAGTTTCAAACCACGCCTCCTTGCAATTGAAGAGAAGGCAAATTTCGTTACAATTACTTTGGGATGTACTTAATTCACCCCAACAAACCATCAAGGAAAATGATGAGAAAGTCATTTACCAATCTATTTTTCAAAATGAACTTGGAGAAAAACACCTTTACAGAGTGTTTATAAACATTTAAAAACAACCGAAGGTGGTTATTACAATTTACAAGACCAGTAAAATCAATAAATATTGGAAAGATGAGGGTTAAATATGATAAAGAAGTTGATGTGCTTTTAATTTCGTTTTCAGATGCAAAAATTTCTGAAAGTGATGAGTCTAAATCAGGAATAATCATTGAATACGATGATAAGGAAAACATCGTGAGCATTGAAATATTGGACGCTTCTAAAAGAGTAAAATCGCCGTCGAAAGTAGAATACGAGGTGGTCGTTTAAACTTTGAAACTGTTTTCCAGTAAACGAAAAAAGCCCTGTAAACTTTGATTTACAGGGCTTTGTGCATTGTGGTGATCCCGGCAGGATTCGAACCTGCGACCTGCTGATTAGAAGTCAGCTGCTCTATCCAACTG
>CAZJYF010000708.1:0-2097 GCA_964549665.1 uncultured Saprospiraceae bacterium | reverse complement strand
TTTGTGGGTGTGGGGTTATCACTCGTTCTAATACATGTCGCTCAATCATTCCTTACACTATGCTCTCCAGGAAGAGGAGAATTTATATTCTCCGACTTCTGTTCCACAATAAATGTCAATGAATCGAAAAATTTAGGTGTAATAATTCAGCCGGAAAGCTTCCGAAACCTTTCGTTTTTGTCTCCCATCGGAGAACAGAAAAAACCGAACAATCCCTTCCAAATCCCGGAAGACTATTTGTAGAATTGATTGAAGGTAAGAAAATTGTGGAAATTGAGAAAAATCTGCGGAGGTTTCCAAGATTTAGAGGACGAAAAGAAGCCGTCCGTTTTTGTTTCCATCTCAAAATGCGATAGCCGGTTTCTTCCAATCGATTAGCTCTGTCCGGCAAGCACTTGCATGGCTGAAAATGAAACTGTACTTTTGCGCCTTTTGGCGATGAGGTTCGCCATAAACTACCCGCTAACCCAGGGTTAATGACCTCTACCATACAATCCCCAGAGCGGGATTGGCGGAAAGGTTTGGGCCATCGGGAGTTCACCTTCTGAGGCTTCCCAATCCTTCCCTATTTTTTGTTTCATCTATTTAAACCGCTGAAAATGCTCGATTCATTAGCTGAATTGGCGATAGCCAGTTTACTCATTGCCTGGGTTTTCAAAAAAATCAAAATCCCGGAACTCGTGGGCATGTTGCTCATCGGCACCTTGTTTGGCCCCTATGTCATGAATTGGCTCGACCCCACCCTCATCGACATTTCGGGCGACCTCCGATTGGCAGCCTTGATTGTCATTCTGCTGCGGGCGGGTTTTGAACTAAAACGCGACACCCTAAACAAAGTCGGGAAACCATCCCTTTTGCTGTCTTTTATCCCCGCCGTATTAGAAGCATCGGCTGTCACCTATTTGGGGCACATTTGGTTGGGTCTCACTTATTTGGAAGCTGCCATTTTGGGAAGTATTTTGGGGGCTGTATCTCCCGCCGTGGTGGTTCCCCTGATGATTCAATTTCAAAAAAAGAAGTGGGGCACCAACAAAGGCATCCCCATCATGGTCATGGCGGCTTCTTCAATCGACGATGTATTCGTCATCGTTATTTACAGCATTCTGGTTGGCATCTATACCGGCAATCAGGTGAACATAGCCTGGGAATTAGCCGGCATCCCCATTTCCATCGCTTTGGGTATTGGGGTCGGAATAGCGGTGGGTTGGGGATTGTACAAATTGTTTGAACATTTCTCGCCACGGGCTACCAAACGAACCCTCATCGTGATGGCTTTGTCGGTCTTATTAGTGCGGCTGGAGCATGTAATAGAGCACTGGGTGCCTTTTGCCGCCCTGCTGGCGGTGATGGCAATCGGCTTCATCATCCTCGAAAAACGGGAACACTATGCCCATGAGCTTTCTGCGAAATTTGCCAAAATATGGGTAGTTGCCGAAATCATCCTTTTCACCATGGTAGGGGCGCAGGTCAACATTTCCGTAGCCTGGCACAGCGGGCTGATGGGCGCCGCCGTCATTTTTGTAGGATTGATAGCCAGAAGTATAGGCAGTTGGGTTTGTGTGTTGGGTACGGAACTGAACACCAAAGAACGGCTGTTCGTCTTAATCGCCTACCTCCCCAAAGCCACCGTGCAGGCCGCCATAGGCGCAGCGCCTCTGGCTGCCATGAAACTCGCCGGAATGGATACCGGCCCGGGCGAATTGATTCTGGCGATGGCTGTTCTCAGCATCCTCCTCACCGCCCCTTTGGGCGCATGGGCTATCACCTTTACGGGAAACCGGTGGTTGACAAAAGGAGAAGATTTTGGGAGCAATACGAAGACAGGTTCCACAAATCAGTATTAAAAAACTGAAGCATTTCCGAAAAGCGGTACAAGTAGTGCAAATATGCCAAGAAATTGTTTCGAACCTTTGCCGGCATTGGAGATTTTGGCGGTAAGAAATTCAATGGGGGGTCAGCTTTGAAAGCATCCATGTTTGAGTCCCGATGAAAAATCGGGACGAGTTTGGATGCGAGCGCCGGGCAATTGAATTTTAGCCAAAATATCCCAAGCCTAGATTTTTTTGTTTCTTTTTTCATCATGGAAAAAAGAAAAGG
>CAZJYF010000707.1:0-2101 GCA_964549665.1 uncultured Saprospiraceae bacterium | reverse complement strand
AAGGAATGTGCTGCGACTAATTTTTCAAGGACATTGGTGGTCTTTCCCATAACGGATAAAATAATCACAATGGGCTGTTTTCTAAATTTTTGCAAAATAGCGGCGACTTTTCTTACTCCTTTCGCATCCTTCACCGAAGCGCCACCGAATTTAAAAACTTTGATTTCATTATTTTCCATTTTGAACAGAAATGTAATCGAGAAATAAAACCGCAAAGATAAATTTTTTTCTACCTGAAATGATTTTAAAAAATCGATTTACCCGTAAGGAAAAACCCTCCGGGGCTAAATTTTATGAAAAACCTAAAAAAAATGATTCAATTATTGTAATTTTGACAATTAGAGTTACAAAGCAACTCCTTTTAAGCCCATTTTGTTAATTTTAGGCCTCCCCAAATTATTTTTTTAATTTAAATGTGACCGAATGTCTGAAACCCTCAGCACGGCTTTTCTGGTTTTATTGGTTGGGATGACCACCGTTTTCGCCATTTTGTCTTTGGTGGTTTTAACGGGCACCGTTCTCATTCGATTCGTGAACCGTTTTGTCCCGGAGGCCTCCCTATCAACTGGAGCTTCAGGGAATTCATTGAATAAATCACCTCAGGAGGTTAGCCCGGAGAAAATGGCAGCCATCATTGCAGCGACCAATTTTCTGACTTTGGGAAAGGGAAAAATAACGAAAATAGAACGCTCGAAAAAGTGAGTTCAGGTTTTTCTTAAATTAATTTATTATGGGAAAAGAAATAAAACTTTGCCTGGTATATCGGGATATGTGGCAATCTTCCGGAAAATATGTTCCCCGGGTGGATCAGTTGGTTAAAGTGGCCGAACCCATCGTGCAGATGGGCTGCTTTTCGCGGATAGAGACCAATGGCGGCGGCTTTGAACAAATCAACCTCCTGTATGGCGAAAACCCAAATCGTTCGGTTCGACAATGGACCCAAGCCTTCAATGATGCGGGCATCAAAACGCAGATGTTGGAAAGAGGCTTGAACGGCATCCGAATGAACCCCTGCCCTGCCGATGTTCGGCGGTTACTATTCAAGGTAAAGAAAAAGCAAGGCACCGATATTGCCCGCTCGTTTGATGGATTGAACAACCCTCAAAACCTGGAGAATTCGTTCAAATTTGCCAAAGAAGGCGGCATGATTGCGCAGGGGGCGTTAAGCCTTACCTTTTCTCCCGTGCATACCGTGAAATATTACATTGACCTTGCCGATAAATTTATTGAATTGGGGTCCGAAGAAATTTGCATTAAGGATATGGCCGGCATAGGAAGACCGGTTTCGATTGGCAAAATTATTAAAGGCATCCGGCAACGCCACCCAAAGATTCTTATTCAATATCACGGCCATTCTACTCCCGGTTTTTCGGTGGCTTCGTCTTTGGAGGCTGCCCGAAATGGCGCAGATATTATCGACGTGGGTATGGAACCACTTTCGTGGGGGACCGGGCACGCGGACTTACTAACCATCCACGCCATGCTGAAGGATGCGGGCTTCAAAGTAGCGGATATCGACATGAAAGCCTATATGCAGGTCAGAAGCCTCACCCAGGAATTTATTGAGGACTTCCTCGGCTACTACATCAACCCCCGCAACCGGTTTATGAATTCTTTGCTCATTGGACCGGGTTTGCCCGGTGGAATGATGGGGAGTTTGATGGCGGATTTGGAAAAAAATCTTCAAAGTATCAACAAAACCTTGCATAAAAAAGGCGAACCTCCGATGGCACAAGACGATTTGCTCATCAAATTGTTTGAGGAAGTAGAATACGTTTGGCCCCGGTTGGGCTACCCGCCTTTGGTGACCCCTTTCAGTCAATATGTGAAAAATGTTGCCCTGATGAATGTCATTCAACTCATCAAAGGCAAAGGACGGTGGTCTATGATTGACGAAAATACTTGGGGGATGGTTTTGGGTAGGTCCGGCAAACTTCCCGGCAAATTGGGGGAAGAAATAGTCGCTTTAGCGCACCAACAAAACCGGGAATTTTATTATGGCAAACCGCAGGATTTGTATCCCGATGAATTGGAACTTTTTGCCGGCAAAATGGAGGAGAAAGGCTGGGATTTTGGTGAAGATGATGAAGAACTATTTGAA
>CAZJYF010000706.1:0-2101 GCA_964549665.1 uncultured Saprospiraceae bacterium | reverse complement strand
ACAATCCTGCCCGTTTGCAGTATAACAAGCAACCGCCGCCTCAGCAATAAAAAGGCACTCGCTGCTACCAATCCGCCGAAAGCCCACCACCAAAAGTTGCCAGAACCCAATGGCAGGAGTTCCATATTTCCAATCGCAACATAGCCTGCCCAATAGAACGGATGTGCGGTTCGGTGTGATCGTTTTTTATCGTTCAGGTAGGTCAATTTGGCTTTTTGAAGAGCCACATCTTTTCGAAGTCCGCGTTTGATGCCATGGTAAAAAGAATCCATTATTTTCAGAGAAGTTTCGTCTCCAACGCTCCAAAGGGTTGTGATGATGCTCTTCGCCCCGGCATAGGAAAAACCCCTGGCCAGGCTAATAATGCCCTCGCCTCGTTGCAATTCGCCGATGCCCGTTTCGCAGGCGCTGAGGACCACCATATCGGCATGTAAGCGCAGGTTGTAGATGTCCTTGACGAAAAGCGAATCGTTGCGGATGCCGTCTGCTGCTTTCAAGGCAAGGAAGGAAAAGTCGCCTTCCTCGTCGTTTGCCTTGGCGTGTGTGGCGAGGTGAAGAATGCGATAGTTTCCAGCAAGCTGCCAAAACCGGTCGAGGGTCGCTTCTCCGGCGGTGAGCAAATCGCCTCCCAACAGTTTCGCAATTTCCGTCGCTTCTGGAATGTTGAATTTAAGTGGGCTAAGTCCATTTCGAATATCCCTGAGCTTCTCTGCAGTCCTGATTAAACCGGGCGTTTCTTTTTGGCTGCTTCTCTGCCCGGCACTAATCCCTCTGACGGCAATAGGCCGGTATTCCTCAAATTCGGGTGCAACAGCCAGCAAATTTCCAGAAGCCACCTGCGTGTGATTTTGGCGCATTTCTATTAACAGGCTAGCCGAATTGGCGTAGCAGATAGTATGAGACCGTTCCAGGTAAGCATGCGTTTTGAAATAAGTGGCTACATCGGGTTTCTTCGAAAGCAAGGCGCCGAAAGGCAAATATCCCAATATCCCGTCAGGGATGATGATTAGGTTGCCTGTGATTTCCTTTTCAAATGGTAGGATTAGAAGCTCGTAAAGTCGAACGGCCGATTCGACGTATTTCAGGCCCAATTCGAAATATACCTCCTCATTCGGACACTCCAAAATGGGGCAGGTGTAGATGCCATCCAACATGTCTCTGACAAGCCCGTTCAGGTCGAAACTTCTTTTTATTTCAACTACTTTGATAGCCTCTTTAGTGATGAGAAAGGCAAATAAACTGCTGTCGCCGACGAAGAATTCGAGTAGGCTTTGACTGGGGTAAAGCAGTTGTTGAACTTCCTCAACCGAAACGAGCGGACTGCTGTGCTTGAGGCGATAATAATCGGGGTTTTCTTTTTCAAATTGCAGAATCAATTTCTGATGCGCCTCTTTCAAGGCAAAAATCTCCTTTCTGTATTCGTTGGTGACGGCTTCGTCCTTTTCACCGGTTTTCTCCTGATAAATCAATTCTTCCCAATGTGCAATTTGGGTTTTTAATTCAAATTCTTTTTCGAGCAGTTCTTCCGGTAGGCCAGCAATTGCCTTTGCCATGGAATTTCTCAAAGCCTCGAACAACACGATTGACTTACTCTTTTCTGCCAGTTGGAAAGCCTGTTCCCGGAAGTCGTCTTTCATTCCAAGAGACAGCTTGATAGCTCGTTCAAAAATGGGATAACTCAAATCCACCAGGAATTGCTTGTCTGCTGCGGAAGTGAAGTCTGTTTTGATGCTGTCCATCAAATCGACGGCAAGGGTCGCTGCATTCAGGGCTGCCCCGGCGTATTCCTGTTTGCCCCGATGATGCTGCGAAAGATTCCACAAAGCTTCTGCTTTCCAATGAAGCGCTTTGAGCAATATTTGCATGGAAAACACACGGTCCAAAGAAGGATTATCGTTGAAGTCAGCGCTTCGAAAATCTTCTGACAGCTTTGTCAACGCCTTTTGAAAATGAAGCAAGGCCTTCTCATAATCCTCTTTTTGAAAAAATACCCGC
Organism: uncultured Saprospiraceae bacterium; assembly: GCA_964549665.1. Taxonomy (GTDB): domain Bacteria; phylum Bacteroidota; class Bacteroidia; order Chitinophagales; family Saprospiraceae; genus CAZJYF01. The sequence continues at coordinate 106 of CAZJYF010000706.1, read as the reverse complement.
CCGATATTGACGAAAGTTGTGGCGAGGGCGGCTTGTTCCGAATTGCTGTCTTTCCTGTTTAGTTCAAGGCAACGGTTAAAGTAGTCCAAAGCCTTTTCATAATCTC
>CAZJYF010000705.1:0-2112 GCA_964549665.1 uncultured Saprospiraceae bacterium | reverse complement strand
TGACTATCAGCACTTTTACATTTATCATTTTAAATTTTAAATTTCACGGATGTCCGTTTCCGCCGTCTTTTCGGAAGACATTCATTTTTCCGTCGGGCAGAAAAGAGGGAGTTCGGTAAATGACTTTATAAAAAACCCTCCTTCTCAAAAACGGCGACACCCTTATCTCTTCCCACCGCTTTAACCGCAGCCTGCGCAAACAACTACTGGAAAGCCAGCAAAAGCAGCCCGGTTTTCTCGGAAAGTGGTTCGGTTCTTAGTCAATTCTTTACGTTTAAGTACACGAATTACGTTTACTAAACTTCCCAAGTTTAGTAAACGTGGCATTCAAATGATGAACTTATTCTTTCATCGTTCCTTAGTCGAACCTTTACGGTAGTTCTCCAAACCTTTACGCTTCTTACTTTTCATTTTTTAGTCGTCTTGGTTTCCGGTAAATTGGGAACCACTCTTCGAATACTCATTCCCCCAAACCTTGGGGGTGTCATTAATTTCCTGTTTCCTAAATTCAAAAATTCAAATCAATGAAAAATGTTTTCAATCTTACAAGCCGGGTGATAATTACCGCGTTACTATTTTGTACTGTTCAGTTTGCCTTTGGGCAGGACTTCTATCTCGAACTTCAGGATATCATCCACAAACCCTATCAAAATTACCCAGACCCTATTTATGTGAAGGCTGACGAATACGGGGGGGAAATCAGGTTCCGGATAACGTATTATACCAGCCAGGGCGCCTGTCCGGAAAATTTTACATTCAAATGGTCATTCGACCAAAACATGAAAATTCTTCCTGGGCTCAATTTGAAAAGAAAATCCTACCCTTTTCGTATTAGGGCGGAAAAGGACCGTGGGAATTGTGGCGAAGTTAATCCCTCGCGAAATCCTTTCGCTTCCGTAAGTGCCATTGACGGTGGTGGTTCTTATGTTTTTAATGGCAGTAAATACGGGAGCGAAAAGAGCACAAAGGCTATCGGAAGGTCAATGGATCAGGCTCGATTGTATTTTCGAAATGATGCCTGGGCAAAAAAGAATAATGCTGCCCTCGGCCAAATTAACGGCGATATTACTGTTTACACAATGGATAGCTATGACGGGTTTTACGCATTTTTCAATTTGACGGTTTCCGGAAACTCGAACCGGGGAGGGCTGCCTTCCGAAGGCATTTATTCCGAAGTCCTTTATGTCTATAAGATAAAAAAAGGCAAACCGGATGGGGTAGTGGAGTCAAATCCCTGCCAGATCGAAGCGCCGGATTGTGGGGCCTACCCCGGTACGGTTCCGGTATGGAATTTTGAAACCAACAAGGGAGATTGTCTATGTCGGAAAGGGCTTGTTTGGGACGACCTTAAAAAAAGATGCGTTGATAACAAAAGTATTGTATTGCCACCTGACAACCCTTTTGTCCAATTACAACAACCACCTTCCTATGATATTCGCAATTGGAAACTGGATTATGGCCCTTACAAAATTAACGGGACACAAATAGATGCTAATCCTTCCGGTGATGGTAAAACCAGTTATTACATTGGACCTGCTGAATTTAAAGGCGATTGGAGCGGGTATTCCATGCTCCGTTTTGATAAAAAAAGCTCCGGTGGAAGTTACTACGGGCCGGACAGTTATGGTGCAAAAGGGGACGTCATTATTAAGAATGGCAGTCTAACGGCGCGCTATGACATTGCGAAGCACCACAATGGAAACTGGAAGACTTTTTCAATTCCATTGAACGGAAATGGATGGACTTTAGGTGGTGGCGCCACTCGATTGGGTGATGTATTGCAAAACGTGACGGAATTCAGGATTAGAGCCGAATATGGCGCGGGTACGGACAAGTCGAGCTTGCGAAATGTATCCTTTTGATGAAAGGTGATTTCCGTGGGCACTAGTGCATCAGGAACGAAGTTTTAAACAGTCTCTTTTTGGTGGATTTGTCAAGGGCGGGCATTGGGTGTGCTTGGTGTAGAGCGCCCGTTTACATACCCTTTACACTTCCACCAAATACGTGAGAAATCCCCCTATCTCTCTCCCACCCATCTCTTACGGATGCCTTTTTTTATGAAAGATGATAAACCGGTAAATCCAACCGACATATGTTTTCTCCGTACTGTAG
>CAZJYF010000704.1:0-2116 GCA_964549665.1 uncultured Saprospiraceae bacterium | reverse complement strand
AGGGCATAGCCGAGTACGGCCAGAAGAACCCCTACCGGCGCAAGGGAAGGACTAAAAGCAGAAGCCACAATGGGAGCAGATGCAGCCCCTCCGACGTTTGCCTGACTGCCCACCGCGACAAAAAAGAAAGGCGCTCTGATAATTTTGGCAGTGACCAACAGGATGAAAATATGCACCAACATCCACACGATGCCGATAGCAAAAAGCCCTAAATTGTCGAACACTTCTCCAAGATTCATTTTCATGCCTATCGTTGCGACCAAGAGGTAGATGAACATCGTACCCCAGCGTGAGGCGCCGGCACCTTCCAGCTTTTTGGCTTTGGTAAAAGAAAGCCCGAAGCCAATCGTTGTGGCGATGACGATGAGCCAAAAAAAGCTGCTCATCAAGGCATTGAGGCGAAGCCCTTCCAAAGTACTTTTAAACTGTTCCATGAAAGGGGTAATGTTTGCCGCCCCCCAATGCGCTACAGCTACACCACCGAAGGCTACCCCTGCTAATAGAAACATATCGGTCGTTGTCGGAATTTTTTCGATGCTGGCCTTGTAGCTTGCCACTTTGTTTTTCAAGTCTTCGATGAGGGAAGAGTCTGCTTTTAACCATTTGTCCAGGCGGTCGCTAATGGTAGCCCCGTAGAGCAGGAACCCCATCCAGATGTTCGCCACCACCACATCTACGATGACCATGGTGGCAAATAGATTGTCATCCACGTCATAAATTATTTTCATGGCATTTTGATTGGCGCCGCCTCCAATCCAACTGCCAGCAATGGTGGAAAGCCCTCTCCAAACATCTTCCGGGGCAGCGGGAATGAATCCTTCCGGGGCAACCCAATTTATGACCAGAAGAGCTATCGGCCCGCCTAAAATAATGCCAACCGAAGCAGCCAAAAACATGATTAATGCTTTCGGGCCCAAGTTGATAATTCCTTGAATGTCAATGCTTATGCAAAGCAAAATCAAACTCGCAGGCAACAAATAGCGCGAAGCAACAAAATACAAATGAGAACCTTCATCGGAAATTAAACCGAGCGGCCAATGCAATAAGGCGGGCAAAAAATAGCACAATAACAAAGGTGGAACATAGCGATAGAATTTTTTCCAAAAGGGATGGTCTAATCGGGCGGTATAAAAAATGAGGGCTAATAAGGTGGTCAAAAGACCGAATACAATGGCATCGTTTGTAAAATAAGGAGTCATTGACTTTTTAAACTTTTTTTGAAATTAAGGGATAGGCTTAAAGGTAGCATTTTATCGAAATTTGGCTATATTCGCTCATGTATGAAATCTCAGGCCGGGTTGCCGACCATTAAACAATTGAAGCGAAAACAAGGAGTTTTATGAAAGAACACGAACATTTCATGCAGATAGCCATCCGGCTTTCGCAGAAGGGAATGCGACGGGGAGATGGCGGCCCATTTGGGGCAATCGTGGTAAAAGATGGGGAAATTATAGGTAGGGGCAGCAACAAGGTGGCCAGTTGCAACGACCCTACCGCCCACGCTGAAATCGTCGCTATCCGGGATGCCTGCCAGCACCTTCGCCACTTCCAACTCGACGATTGCATCCTTTACACTTCCTGTGAACCTTGCCCCATGTGTTTAGGTGCCATTTATTGGGCACGCCCAAAAAAAATATTCTTTGCCTGCAACCGCCAAGATGCTGCGGCCATTAATTTCGACGATGATTTTATCTACAAAGAAATCGGACTGCCCCATTCGGAGAGAAAAATCGCAGCAGAACAAATTTTGCGGGCAGAAGGATTGAAAGTGTTTCAGGAGTGGAAAGAAAAAGCAGATAAGGTGATTTATTGAGGGTGAGAATGTTTGAATGCTTCAATGATTTAATGCTATAATGAGGGAATGATTGTAGCATTAAATCATTAAACCATTCGAAAAATGAGCCAACTCAATTTCACCTTTTGGAATCTCCAAAACTTCTTCGATACCGATGACGACCCCATATCGCTCGATTTTGCCTACACCCCGGAAAATGGCTGGACAGAAGACGCTTTCAATGCCAAAAAGAAAAACCTCGCTGCGGTTCTCGATGCTACCCACGGCAACCAAGGGATTGACTTGCTGGCTGTTTGCGAAATTGAAAAAGACGGGCTATTG
>CAZJYF010000703.1:0-2121 GCA_964549665.1 uncultured Saprospiraceae bacterium | reverse complement strand
AATAGTCTGCTCCCCATTTTCATTCCATCCTTTTGTACCCTACATGTTGGACAACGACTCACCTTTGGCTAATTAGCAAATAGCTGAACTTTATTAATTATGAGAAAGAAAATCACCGGCAGGTTCCGATTGTTGATCCTTGTGACTACAATGCTTACTATGGGAAGTTGTGGCGCCTATCTTCACCAACCCATGCAATCTTCGAGAGCAAGAATTGGGGAAGTAGCCCAAACGAATCACTTGTTGAAGAATCTTCCCAAAGCCCAACAAAAGATAATCGCAGCGGTCTATAAATTTCAAGACCAAACCGGCCAATACAAGCCAAGCGATAATGGAGGCTCATTTTCTACAGCGGTGACGCAGGGCGGAACGACCATTCTGATGCGGGCCCTGGAAGATTCCGGGTGGTTTGTCCCCATTGAGCGGGAAAACATTTCGAATCTGCTGAATGAAAGGAAACTCATTCGTTCCAGCCATATGCAGTACAATGGGGGTAATGGAAACAACGCCGTTCCGCCACTCCTCTTCGCCGGCATACTGTTGGAAGGGGGTATCGTTTCTTACGACGCCAACGTGATTACGGGGGGCGCCGGATTGCGGTATTTTGGCGTCGGTTCTTCGGGTCAATACCGCCAAGACCGGGTGACGGTCTATTTGCGGGCCATTTCCACCAATAACGGGAAAGTTCTCAAAACGGTCTATACCTCCAAGACCATTTTGTCGCAGACGGTAGATGTCGGGGTGTTCCGTTTTGTCAGTTTTAAACGATTGTTGGAATTTGAAACCGGTTTTACCAGCACGGAGCCGGGTGAGCAGGCAGTCACGGAAGCCATTGAAAAAGCCGTCCAGATAATGGTGCTCGAAGGGATGGAGGAGGGGCTGTGGCAGGCTGAAGACCCTACGAAAGCCGAGGTGGCAATAAAAAATTATGAAAAGGAGAAAGCTGAAATGAACGCTACAGACCTGAACGGCAGAAGACCTGAAGTTCAGCGCTCCAAATCTTCTTTAGGCATTCAACTTACAGGCAATTTGTACGTCGGTGATTTTGGCAATTCTACCATAAAACCCGGAGTTGATGTCAGCTATTCCTATTTAGCCAATCCCTGGTGGAGTTTTTCGGCAAGTGCTGGCTATGGCACCTTGGGCACCAAAGAGTTTTTCAATTCTAAAGCCACCTACCTGGACTTGTCGGGGCAATACCGCTTTCTGCCCTTCGATAAGATTACGCCCTACATCACGAGTGGTTTTGGGTTGTTGGTCACCGAAGATGCGGCCGGTGATTTTAATTTGACCAAAAAAAGCCAGTTGAAGTTCATTATGGGCTTTGGCATGGAATATATGATAAAACAAAATACCGGTATCGACATTTCGGCCAACTACAATTACCCCTTTGATGACAGGCTTGATAATATGGACCACGGAAAATTCAATGATTATTATTGGCAAATTAAAGGAGGTGTGCGCTTATATTTTGGTCAGAAAACACCGGAAGGAAGGTGGTTGAAAGGGGGAGAGTAGGTTGATGGCCTTCCCGTTTGAAGTTTAGTTTTTACAATTGATGGTCATGAAGAACATATTTTTTGCTTTCACAATACTGGTTTTCTTATGGGGCTGTAGCGAAGATCCGATTCAGCCTGTTTTTTTTGGAAAAATTCAAGGAGAAGTAAAAACCGCCGACACATTCAACCCCATTGAAATGGCGGAGGTATCCACCTCACCGGCAACCAGCATCGTTTTTACTGATAGCCTGGGTCAATTTGACTTAGGAGATGTCCCCGAAGGAAGCTATACGGTACAAGTTGATAAAACCGGTTTTGTAACCAAAATAGAACCGGTAAGCGTTCAACAAAACAATACCACCAACGTGACCATTCAGCTTGTTGAAGATACGCAGGTCAACCATTCGCCCCAACTGCCGGAACAACCAAATCCTGTCAATTTCGCCACCGGGCAGCCGATCAATTTTCAGGCTACCTGGGTCGCCATTGATGAAGACCCCGGTGATACGCTGCGTTTCGATGTACTGCTTTTCTCGAGCGACCTTTCACAAGAAACCCTCGTGGGAAGCAATTTAAGCGACACCCTTTTCGAGTTCACTAACTTGGATTATGACCGGAATTA
>CAZJYF010000702.1:0-2121 GCA_964549665.1 uncultured Saprospiraceae bacterium | reverse complement strand
CATCTTCCACTGAAAAGCAAATCCATAGGATAGATATCGCTTCCGCCATTTACTACCCTTTGGTGTGGCGGTAAGCGAATTCAATCCCGGGAAGATCATCCGTCAATAGGCGATAATTGAGGTGGTACCTTGAAGTCATCACCTCAACTAGCTTGAATTCATTGCCGCAATTGGTTCAATTTTTCGAATGCAGGCCGAGGCGGTTGCCTTCGCAATCTTCGAAAAGCGCCATGAAGCCGTGCTCTTCGGAGATTTGTTTTTTGGGCTGCAAAATTTTGCCGCCTGCTCCTTCGATGCGTTGCAGCACCTCACTCAAATCCGGGTTGGCGGTGAGATAAACGACGGTGCCGGAATTTCCCGCCTGGTACCACTCGCCTTGACAAATGGCACAGCCGCAACCTTCGTGCGGGAAGATTCCCATTTTGAAGCCGCCAAAATCCAGGGCGTGGATTTCCATGTCGAAGATTTGCTCGTAAAATTTTTTCGCCCGTTCGAAATCTTCGACTGGAATTTCGAACCAATTCGTCCAGTTTTTTTTGTCCATCGTGAAAGGTGTTTTTGATTTTTACCAAAAGTACAAAATTTCTTCCTGCTTTCAATGCCTTGATTGACATGATTTTTTTTGGTGTAAAACCGCAAGGTGCAGCACTTTTCAGTGCAAGTTCTTTCCATTTTTCAAAAAAAATGTGTTCAAACTTGCATGACATCTAGGAATGCTTTACGTTTGCAACCACATAATTCATCTGAAATGACACAGCAATTGAACAACAGCTTTTTCTTTTTTAGCTTTTACTTTTATGGTACACCATAAAGGAACTGCTAAATTTGTTGTTCATAACGCCTGAAAGATAAAATTTAGAAGTTCCGTAAAGCGGGGCTTTTTTTTTGTTTAAATTGAATGTTTATGTACCCTAATCGTCCAAATTGCAGCTTTTACTTTTTTTACTTTTTTGGTGGACTGCCATGAAGGAACGATTGGTTTTGCATTCGAAAGAAATAAAATCAAGAGTTCCGCAAAGCCGGGGCTTTTTTTTATGCCAAATCGAGGGAATGAGACTTTCGATGAAAGATAAAAGACCTGTCAACTAAAGTAGTTCAAGTTAAAAATTAAGATAGAAGTCTTTTGTCTTTAACCTTTTATCTAAAGTCTGGTTATTGCCTTTCATTTACAAGTTATGATTCGTACAAAAGAAATTTCAGCTACAGAGAAAACGCCAACAGCCGCGCCACTCAGGATTGCCATTCAGGGTTACCGGGGCGCCTTTCACGAAATTGCGGCCCGCAATTTTCATCGAGACCAGGAAATTGAAATCGTTCCGGCAGACACCTTTGATGAGTTGGTTGAAATAGTGGAAAAGGGCGAACGGGCCAATGGCGGAATGATGGCAATCGAAAATTCCCTCGCCGGAAGCATCATGCACAATTACCGGTTGCTCAATGAATCGAATTTGAGTGTCTTCGGTGAAGTTTTTCTGCGCATCAAGCAAAACCTGATGGCCTTGCCGGGCAAGCGAATCGAAGATTTGAAAGAAGTGCGTTCCCACCCAATGGCTATTGCCCAATGCCGGGAGTTTTTTAGAAGTTACCCACATATTCGCCTCATCGAAACCCTGGATACTGCTTTGAGCGCTAAACGGATTCAGGAACAAAACCTTCAACAGGTCGGTGCCATTGCAAGTACCCTGGCGGCGGAGTTGTACGAGTTGGAGGTGCTGATGCCAAGCATTGAAACCAACAAGAAAAATTACACCCGCTTTCTCGTTTTGGGTCGAAAAAACGGAGCCCCGCAAATTGACGAGGTGGAAAAAGTATCGCTCTGTTTTTCGGCGGGACATGAGGTGGGTAGCTTGCATAAAGTGTTGGCCGTTTTAGCTGCCTATAATATTAATTTGACCAAAATCCAATCTGCCCCGATCATTGGGCGGCAGTGGGAATACCGGTTTTTCGTAGATTTTGTGATGGAGGGGAAAGTCGGTTGGGCGCAGGCTTTGGAGGCAATCAAACCTTTGACAACAGAACTAAAAGTGCATGGTACCTACAGGAAAGGGGTGCATTATGAGCTTTGAAGTGGGTGAAAAAGTGAGAGAGTGAGAAAGAGAAGTGAGAGGATTTAGAAACTAA
>CAZJYF010000701.1:0-2122 GCA_964549665.1 uncultured Saprospiraceae bacterium | reverse complement strand
CTTGCGACTTCTTTTTCCTTGTCTAGAATGGCTATTTTTAAACCCGGCTTATCCAACAACAACTTATAGCCCGTTGCCAAACCGACAATCCCCGCGCCTATAATGGTTAGGTCGTATTTCACTTTTGAAAGACTGTTTTGAATAATAAAAGCCTATTGCAAGGCCTGCCGTACCCACTTGCCTAATCTTTTGACCACAGCAGCAAGGGTCCGGGTTTTAACTTTTCCCATTGAATCAATTCAAATTCATGGGGCAAATAAATTAAATATCGAATCTTTCTTTTAATGAGTTCTTCGGCTTTTTCCACGAGGCTAATCAAATAGTTTTTATCAATATTTCCAATAAAAATCAGGTCAATAATCTGACTGTCGAGTCCCTTTGCAAAATCGCCGACCAGGTAAACTTTTTCCACTTGCCCCAAACGCTCAATTACCGTTTCGATGATTTGGTCCAATCCGATGGTTTTCAATAAAATATTGTGGATTTCTTTAAAAAGAGGATGTTTCGTGTTGGCGCGAAACATTTTTTTGTTGCCGCGGATAAAAGAAGACAGCATTCCTGCACTTTCCATTTTATTCAATTCCAGCCGTATGCCATTTGAAGATTCCCCAAACTCGCCTTCCAAGCTACGCAAGTAAGCTGTTGTGTTGCTGTTGAGAAAGAATTTTAGCAACAACTTAATTCTGGTTTTGGAGGATATTAGTGTCTCAATCATTTTACAAAGCGAGTAAAAAAATTACTCAAATAGCTGAGTATATGGCAAATTTAGCTTGTTTTTTGAAAAAATAAAGAAAAAAGAGAGAAAAAATAGAATATTTATTTTATGTGTTTAATAATTGTTTGAGTAAAAATTAATCAATGTTTATATTCCGTCATAAAGGTAAAATAATTTATATCTGTTCCTAAAATAATTCTAAAAAATTGGTTTTTCAAAATTTAGCGGGAGCAAGGGAGAAAAATAGATTGCTTCACTTACGACCGTATTAATTTTCGCTCAAAAATAGAATTTCGTTTGCTGCATTCATATTGTGGCGAATTTAGGTAGTACCTTGCTCAATTAATGAGTATTTTGTGCGAGCACTTCCAAATCAAAATTTTGAAAATGAAAAAAACAGGCGCGTTTCTTACGGTTTACGCACTAGAACAAATAGGCGTTAAATTCACTTTCGGCATTCCCGGTGTGCACAATACCGAATTGTACGATGAACTGAATAATTCCAAAAAAATCACCCCCATGTTGGTCACCCACGAGGGCGGTGGGGCGTTTATGGCGGATGGTGTTTCCAGAACTTCGGATGCGATTGGCACACTAGCCATTGTTCCGGCGGCTGGAACGACCAACGCTTTGAGTGGGATAGGAGAAGCTTTTTTGGACGGTATTCCCATGCTGGTCATTTCGGGAGGAACCCGCCGCGACAGTGGGCGGCAGTATCAATTGCACCAAGTGGACCTGGAAAAAATCGTCGGGGGCCTCGTAAAAAAATACTACCTTATCGAGGAGCACGAAGCTATCATTCCCACGATTTATGAAGCCTACGAAATGGCAATTTCCGGCGAACCGGGTCCTGTCTTTGTCGAAATCCCCCTCGAAATTCAACTTTTTCAGGCCGCAGTCAACCATCTGCCAAAATATAGGGCACCGGCTATGGAAAAACCGCAGGAATCCTTCTCTATCGAATCCGTAGTGGAAATGCTGCTCAATAGCAAACATCCCGGCATTTACGTCGGTTGGGGGGCGGTGGATGCCGCCGAAGAATCTACCTGGTTGGCAGAACGACTCATCGCCCCCGTCGCCACAACTTTTCAGGGCCTGAGCTCTTTCCCCGGCAACCACCCCTTCCACGTTGGGGTCGGGTTTGGGGATTCTGCCTCTCCTGCCGGACAAAAAGCTTTCAAAAATTGCGATTGCCTCTTGGCTGTGGGGGCGCGATTTGCCGAGTTGGCAACCGGCAGCTATGGAATGGTTATCCCCGAAAACCTGATTCACATCGACATCAATCCCGAAGTTTTTCACAAAAATTATCCCGCTAAGATTGCCGTTGAAGGCGATGCCAAAGAGGTGCTTGCCGCAATAAAGGATGCCATAAAAAAGAAAGACTGGAAATCGGACCACAATTTTGAG
>CAZJYF010000700.1:0-2123 GCA_964549665.1 uncultured Saprospiraceae bacterium | reverse complement strand
GAAAGGAGAGGTGAAGTGGTCAGTGAAGAGCCTCCTATTTGCATCTGACCGACAAAAATCCCGTTGATTACAGCCGTATTTTCTCCAGTGGCTACCACGGCACGAATCTCACTTACTCCTCCTACTCCGGATATCCCCTTTAACCAATCTAATTCGCCATTGGTCTTGTACTTGGCTAATATCCCGTTAATATCCCCATCTATCAAAAAGGATTCAGCGCTCAGCCCTTCGCCTAGGGTTAAATCCGATAGCCCGGAGGAACTACTCACGCGGCAAGCAATAAAAATTTCACCGTCAGAATTGGTTGACATATCGAAAACATCCACACCGTTAGGGACCCCGTGGCTTTGTTTAACCCATTGCACTCCTCCTGCAGCATCGAATTTTGCAGCGAATAAAAACGTCCCGAAAAAAAAGGGTTCCACCAGGGTGGTATTTCCAATGGTGACCGTATCCGTAAACTCACCGCTAATGATGACACTGTTGTCGTTTTTATCTACCGCCAGGTTGACGGAGGTAATATCACTAAATTTTAAGCTGTCTTCGCCATAGTGCTCAAGCCAAATGATATCTCCATTTTCCTTGAATTTAGAAACGAACATCGAGCCGTTGTAAGCATTATAAGAAATCGTATCAAACACCGCCATGTCTCCTGCGGCGTTTGTAGTGGTGCCTACCCAATAAATATTGTTGTCGCCATCTACCCCAACATCAGAGTCAATCCTGACCGGGAAAACAGTTCCATAAGTCCTGACCCAATTTATGGAACCATCGGCATTATAGCTTGCCAGGAAATGGTTTTCACCGGTTATCACTTCAATACCTCCAAAAATCACGTGATTGTCAATGAACCCGGAAACGATAATATCCCCGTTAGGTCCAATATCCAAAGAACGACCTGCCGCGCTTGAAAAACCGGGTTGGCTATCACTGACGGATACCCATTGCACTTCACCTTGGGCATTAAATTTTGCTAAAAAAAACTCGCCATCACTGAAATTGGTTTCTATACTTATCGCGCCCACCTGAACCGTGTTTACAACATGCCCTACCAACAATACATTGCCTTCTTCATCTACGGCAATATCGAAAATTTCCAGTTGCCCGGCACCTTCAAACGTCTGCACCCATAGTACCTCACCAGCAGAATTAAACTTTGCCAGATAGGAGGCATTTAGAAATATCCCTGGTGCGAGTGCAGTTCCGTGGATGACAAAGGGCCCAAATTGGGTGCTATCGACGACAGAACTCGTCATGAAAATATTGCCCGCAGCATCCTTCGCAATCGTGTTCTGAACAGTTGGTATGAGCGGTGCACCGGAGATACCTGCCGCATGAAATATCCAATCTACATCTTGGGCAGGGACGGAAGCCGTAAAAAGGTTTATTCCTATGAAAAATATTCCTGCCAATCTTAAGAAATACGAATTAATGGAGGTCATAACGTTTTGGATTTAGGAGTGCTTTGGTAATTCCGAACTTTCGATGCGAGAAGCCGTACGGCCATTTGAACGATTGTCAAATCGAAAGCTGAATCATCAATACGATTATTCGGGTTTTTGAATTTTCTCCATTCTTTTATTATAATCAGCAATAGCCTTTTCCAAGTCCGCCACTAATTTCTCCAATTGCCCAGGGCTGGTCTCATGAACCCCAGGGCTGATCTCATGACCTTCGCTCAAAGGTATATTGACTCCCGGTTGGTTGAACAATTCAGGGCTATATTTCCTCAATTCATCCAATTCCTCTCGCGCTTTTTTAATGCAATCTTTAGCTTCTTCAAGCTTTTTTTTTGTTTTTAAATATCGTTCTAATCTAGTTGTGCCTGGATGCTTCTCCATATAATTCAACTCCGCTTCGAGGACTACCACATCTTTTTTGCATGAATAAATCTGATCCACCAGCGCATCTACTCTCGCCTGGCCAGGGGTTTGAGAATGGGTCGGTGAAACGAATAAGAAGGACAAAGCAAAACAGGCGAGGATTGAAATTTTATTTATCATAATTGAAGGTTTTAAAAAAAGTGATAAAATTGGATTAAGCTGGAGGAAGCGGTAAAGAATAACTTAGGAATGGTGAAAAAATAACTTATCACTTTTGACTGTTTCTTTTGCTCCTGATTT
>CAZJYF010000699.1:0-2124 GCA_964549665.1 uncultured Saprospiraceae bacterium | reverse complement strand
CACTACGACATAAGATTCTTTGTCGGTTTTCCCTGTCTTCAGCCCTGAATAGGCTAAAGATTGAAAGCCAAAGGCGGTCTTATAGTAATGGGCCACCTGCTTCGAATTGCTCACATACAATTCGATGAAGTCGGTGCCGTTAATGGGCAAAAAATCCTGTGCTTCAGGAAATAATTTTTCGAGCGCAGGCGCAGTTCTAGGTATCATATTCAGCACTTTTAAATTTTGAATTTACCATTTTAAAACTTATCCCGATTTTTCGGGATTTTACATTTCCCATCCTATACGAGCCACGATTTATAATATTTTCCGTCATCTATTGCCATGGCTGCTTCCGTCAATTGAAAGGGCCGGAAGGGATCTACCATCACCGCCAATTCATTGGTTTCCGTTTTGCCAATGCTTCGCTCCATCGCGCCGGGTTGCGGGCCATGGGGAATGCCTCCCGGGTGAAGGGTCATCACCCCCGGCGCGATATCGTTTCGGCTCATAAAATCACCGGCGACGTAGTAGAGGACTTCATCCGAATCGATGTTGCTGTGATTGTACGGGGCGGGAATTGCTTGGGGGTGGTAATCGTACAGCCGAGGGCAGAAAGAGCAAACCACAAAATTTCGGCCTTCAAAAGTCTGATGAACCGGAGGAGGTTGGTGCACCCTTCCCGTAATCGGTTCGAAGTTGTGAATGGAAAATCCGTACGGAAAATTGTAGCCGTCCCAGCCCACGATATCGAAAGGGTGACTTGCGTACACCATTTGGTGAACGATGCCCTGCTTTTTGATTTTCATCAAAAAATCGCCCGGCTCATCGTGCGTTTCCAAATCATGGGGTAGCTTAATGTCCCGTTCGCAAAAAGGGGCGTGTTCCAGCAATTGACCGAAGGAATTTCGGTAGCGTTTTGGAAAATAAATCGGGCTGAACGATTCGAGATAAAAAAGGCGGTTGTCGTTCGAATCAAATTCAATCTGATAAATCATGCCCCTAGGAATGAGGAGGTAATCGCCGTATTCAAAAGAGATGTTTCCAAGCAACGTCCGCAACCTGCCACTGCCCCGGTGGATGAAAAGCAATTCGTCGGCATCCGCATTTTTATAAAAGTAGTCGTTCCAAGACCTTCTTGGTGCGGCTACTCCAATATGAAGGTCATTATTGACCATCAAAGGCGTCCGGCTTTCCAGGTAGTCGTCTTTTGGCGCAACCTCGAAGCCCATCAATTTTCGGGAAGTCAGATTGTGTTCCACCGCAATTTTGGGTTTGACGCTGTAGGATTTAAGCACTTCTTTTACCTGGGTCGGCCGGTGCAGGTGATACAGCAGGGAAGCCATCCCCTGAAAACCCTCTGTCCCGAAAAGCTGCTCGTAATAATAGTCGCCATTGGGGCTTTTGAAAATGGTGTGCCGCTTGGCTGGAATTTTTCCCAATTTGTGGTAAATAGGCATGACGGACGATTTAAATTGTTGCTACAAAAATACGGATTTCGGGACTGTGTTCTTTATTTTTAAATATTTTTAGAAAATAAAACTTTTTTATTACTATTTCATAGATTATTTTACTAAAATTGGTTCTTTTTTATTGAGCCATTAGAAAAATATTCTCCAAAAATGAAACTGGATCAAATTGACAAAACCATCCTTCGTTTATTGCAGGAAGACGCCAAATTGACTAACAAGGAACTTGCCGTTAAGTTGGGAATTACGACGACGCCCGTTTATGAACGAATCAAAAGGTTGGAACGGGAGGGATTCATAAAAAAATACGTGGCCTTGGTGGACCCAAAAAAGGTACAACTGTCTTTGGTTGCTTTTTGCAATGTCTCTTTGAAAGAACATGCCACCGAATTTTTAATCCGCTTTGAAAACGACGTTCAATCTTTGAAGGAGGTAGTGGAATGTTACCACATTGCCGGAATGTTTGATTACCTGCTAAAGGTGGTCGTGATGGATGTCGAAACCTATCAGGATTTTGTTTCCAAAAAGTTAGCCGGTTTGGAAAACATCGGGAAGGTTCAAAGTGCTTTTGTGTTGCGGGAAATCAAGCATTCGACCTGTCTGAATTTTTAACTGCCCTCTTTGTGTAAGAACCAGGATTTACCGGATTTTTGGATTTACCCGATAGTGAATCCTG
>CAZJYF010000698.1:0-2125 GCA_964549665.1 uncultured Saprospiraceae bacterium | reverse complement strand
GCTCTCCAAAGGAGCAGTTATATTTACATCAGTTAACCCAACTCTTTTATCTTTGCCCGCTCTTTAGAATTATTTTCAACCTGCACCTGCTATGATAAAAGCCTGCATTTTTGATTTAGATGGGGTCATCGTCGACACGGCGAAGTACCACTTTTTGGCTTGGCGCCGCCTCGCCAATGAGTTGGGTTTTGATTTTTCTAAAAAGGACAATGAGAAACTCAAAGGAGTCAGCCGCGTAGAATCCCTGAATCTAATCCTGCAGTGGGGCGGAGTGAAGAAAACGAAAACGGAAAAACTCGAATTGACGGACATGAAGAATGGGTGGTACCTGGAATACATCCGTAAAATGACTCCTTCGGAAATTCTGGACGGCGTGGTTCCATTTCTCAAAAGATTGAAAATCATGGGCGTAGGCATCGCCTTGGGGTCGGCCAGCAAAAATGCGCGGACGATTATCCGGCAGGTGGGTGTAGCCCATTATTTCGACGCCATTATCGACGGAACCAACACCACCCGCAGCAAGCCCGACCCGCAGGTTTTCCAACTCGGTGCTGAAGCTTTGGGGGTGCAGCCTCAGGAAGCCATTGTTTTTGAAGATGCGGAAAAAGGAATTCTGGCAGCGCTAAATGGCGGTTTTTATGCGGTTGGAATTGGGGACGAGGAGGTTTTGAAAGCAGCGCATTTGGTTATTCCCGACTTTCAAAATACTTCTTTTGAAAAAATCGTAAAAACTGTCTTATGCAATAGTGGTTAAAAAGCCAAATTCCTGATGGCCGGTATTTAGGCATCACCTCGTTGCCATCGCGCAAAACCACCCCACCGATGCAACACCTTAAATACCTGTCAAAATGATAGGAGTTGAATGACTAATTAATTAACAATCCATCAAAATGAAGCAATACCTTCTTCCCGACGAATGGAAAATTATCGAGCAAGGATTCACCCCTGAAAATAACCGGGTGTCGGAAAGCATCTTCAGCATTGGCAATGGCCGCATGGGGCAGCGGGCTAATTTTGAAGAGCAATACAGTGGCGATTCGCTTGGTGGCAGCTATGTGGCAGGTATTTATTACCCCGACAAGACGAGGGTGGGCTGGTGGAAAAACGGCTACCCGGAATATTTTGCCAAAGTGCTGAACGCGGCAAACTGGATTGGAATAAAGGTAGAAATCGAAGGCGAAGCCCTGGATTTGGCAGATTGCCAGTTGAAAGACTTTCGCAGGGTGCTGAACATGAAAGAAGGATATCTGGAACGTTCCTTCCACGCCCGGATGCAGAGTGGTAAAGAACTGAAAGTGACCTCCGTTCGCTTTTGTAGTATTGCTCAGGACGAAGTGGGGGCTATTCGCTATGCCATCACCCCCCTTAATTTTGAGGCTAGACTGACCATTACGCCCTTCGTGGATGCGGATGTGGTCAACGAAGATTCCAATTACGATGAAAAATTTTGGGTGGAAGTGGAAAAAAAAGTTGAACAAAAGCGAGGCTTTGTTTTAGCAGAAACTAAAAAGACCCAATTTCAAGTTTGTACGGGGATGCGGTTTTCCGTTTTTAAAAATGGGGAGGAAAAATTATTGGAGGCTTATGAATACAAAAAAGAAAATTATGTCGGCTGCTCCGTAGATGTTGAGGGGAAAGATTTGGATGAAATTGTTATTTACAAATACGCAGCCGTTGTTTCTTCTTTGAATTTTGAAAAGCCGGAATTGATGGAGCGATGTGAGCTTGCGGTTAAAAAGGCTTTTGAAAAAGGCTTCGACCAATTGTTGACAGAACAGGCAATTGCCTGGGCGGAGAAATGGGCGGAAGCAGATATCGTCATCGAAGGCGATGTGGCGGCCCAACAGGCCATCCGATTCAATATTTTCCAATTGTATCAAACTTATACGGGGGAGGATCCCCGCCTTAACATAGGCCCGAAAGGTTTCACCGGCGAGAAATACGGAGGAAGCACTTATTGGGATACCGAAGCCTATTGCCTGCCGTTTTATTTGGCTACTGCCGACCCGAAAATCGCCCGCAACTTATTGATTTACAGATACCGGCACCTCCCAAAAGCGATTGAAAATGCCGAAAAACTGGGTTTCACCGAGGGGGCTGCCTTGTACCCGATGGTGACCATGAA
>CAZJYF010000697.1:0-2130 GCA_964549665.1 uncultured Saprospiraceae bacterium | reverse complement strand
GAAGCCTTGGAGAATGGAGAGCAAATTGAATTGCCGAATGGAGTGGAATTGGCTGTTTGGGTGGAGTTGAAGTAAAAAACTTGACTTTTCCCAACAATATATTTGTTTGGTCAACCTGATAATACATAGTATGTTTGGGGTAATGCCGGTTTTGGCAGGTAATCATTTGCCTATTAAACGGGCTAGACAGAAAATTCAATGGGGGACCCATGAAAATAGTTAAATACCGCGCCGTCATTTTCGACCTTTTGACGGCACTACTGAATTCATGGACGCTTTGGAATAGGGTGGCTGGGTCCGACCAAGCTGGCTTTAGATGGAGAAAGCGGTACCTCGAACTGACCTATCAAGCAGGTGCCTACCGTCCTTACGAAAGTATCATCGAGGAAGCGGCCAAGGATATTTCCCTGCCGTGTGAATGCGCAGGTGAACTCATTCGACGTTGGGGGGAGATTGAACCCTGGCCTGAAACGACACGAGTTTTGCGTGAACTGATTGAGAGGGTGCCGGTTGCCGTGGCGACTAATTCATCCATCCCGCTAGCGAAGGTGGCGGTTGCATGCACGGGTGTCTCAATCCCAACCGTCATAACGGCGGAAGAAGCCGGATATTACAAACCCGATCCTCGACCTTACCAAATGGCTTTGGATAGGCTAGGATGGGATGCTGGGGAGGTTCTTTTCGTGGCAGGTTCTGCTGCAGATGTTCCTGGGGCATCGGGAGTGGGAATGCCCGTTTTTTGGCATAACCGGATGAATTTGAAACCCGTGGATTCGAGGGTGAAGCCTTCCTACGAATCCGACACTTTATTGCCAATATTGGATATTGTGTAAGAGAAAGTAACTCGTTGAGTAAGGCGAAAGCAGAATGTACCTGACTCAACGCTGCTAAAAACAATGGTTGTTTTGGCAGAATTGAGAAATATTTTAAACCATGTTGCTTTGATTAGAACTTTTTCAAAGTAACTCCAAAAAAATTTGAAATGAATAAAAGTATTATTGTCCTTGTTTGCGCCCTCCTATTAGCTTACCTGGGTCATGCCCAAATTGATATTTCCTATTTGACGCAAGAGCAACAAGAACGAATAGTGGCGGCCCTAACCACCCAGAATTGCACCTGCGGCTGTGGGATGACAATCGCAGAATGTTTGTCAGATGACCCAAGCTGTGAAGTTTCCCCGGTTTTGGCAAAGAAAATAATTGATGATATCGCTAATGAAATAACGGCTGTTGACCTGAAACGGGCAGATATTTCCCATCTAACGATAAAGCAGCAATATCAAGTTTTGGAGATTTTTACCACTCAAAACTGCACCTGTGGGTGTGGGATGACCGTAGCTGACTGCTTGATGAATGATCCAACTTGTGATGTTTCGCCCCAAATAGCTAAGGTCGTAATCGATGCCATTGCGAGTGGAAATACCGTTGCATCCTCTGAAAATCCGAATCCGAATCCGAATCAGATGAAGTCGGATAAGGGGGAATGGTATCAGGAGGTGGTGGGAAGGCAGTTGGTATATATTTATGTCGGAATGGGGTATCGGGAAAAGTATCAAATTTGGTTGTGCAGTGATGGTAGTTTTCAAAGCAGTGGTCAGGGGGGCAGTGTTTCCAGTTTGGGAAGTGCTGCTTTTGACGACGGTGGCAGTAGCGGCAATTGGGCAGTCCAGGGAAACGTCTTGACCTTAGCTTATAGAAACGGCACGACATCCAATTTTACCTTATCTTTTTACGACGGCTTTCTCTATCTGAACGAAACGAAATATTACCGCACCGAAAACGATGTTTGCGATTGAGGGGTCTCTCCTGATAATAAGCCGAACCAAATAAACTCGACTACTTAAATTAAAAGCGAACTAATTGAAAAAAGTCAATCTTTCTGAGAAATTTTCGCAATTCGATGGCTATTGGGAACCCAAGATAGTGGGTGAACTAAATGGCCAACAGGTGAAGTTGGCAAAATTGAAGGGGGCGTTTGTTTGGCATCATCACGAAAAGGAAGATGAATTATTTATGGTGGTGAGAGGGCATCTCACCCTCAAGCTTAGAGATGGCAATATTGAACTAAACGAGGGCGAGTTTTATATTGTTCCCAAAGGGGTAGAACATTTGCCGGTTGCCGAAAAGGAAG
>CAZJYF010000696.1:0-2139 GCA_964549665.1 uncultured Saprospiraceae bacterium | reverse complement strand
TCCTGGTGAATTTCGTAGTGAAATTGTTCAGCCTCAAAATACCCTACGGCATCGACACCGGTGCCCTGTCGCTGGTCATCTCTCTGACGCTTTTTATCGGAATTTCTTTGCTTTCCAAGCCGCCGAAATTGGCAGCGGATGTGGAGGCGATTATGGAGATGTGAGGGTTTTATGGAAATATTTATTGAAAGAAAAGGGGCAATGAAATGAAGGACGGGTTCCGAAACTTCGGAAAATACTTTGATGGGTTTCGCAATCACAGGTTGCCACTGCTTGTCCCGAAAGTCGGGGAACGGATACGTTTTTTATTTAAAATTCAGGTTGGTTCCGGCAGAGGAAGTAGATACTTTTATTTCTTAAATTTCCTTCTGCCGGCATGAAGATGGATTGTTGAATTTTTTATATTTAGGCAAAACAATTTTCACCTCAAAAGATGGACTTCCAAAGCAGTTACAAAATTACTTTAAAAATTTATTTTTTATTAACACCTTCTGTAAACAAAAAATTATAACTTTGCGGTGAATATTACATTCAAAGATAGAAAACTTCGAAAAGTTGCCAACAACGAGCGTAAACTTATTAAAGAATATGGCACAAAAAGAGGCAAAAAAATCAAGCAACGCCTGGACGACCTCATGGCAGCAGAAACGCTGGAAGATGCTCGTTACCTTCCCGGAAATTACCATGAACTTACCCAAGACCGCAAAGGACAATGGGCTTGCGACCTCGACCAACCCTATCGCCTAATCTTCGAACCGCATGAATACCCCATCCCGACCGATGACGACGGAAAATATATTTGGATTGAAATAAAAGGAGTGGAAATAATTGAAATTACAGACTACCATTAATTACTAATCTGAACCAAGTACTTATAACGACAACATGGCAACTACTACCAATCAATATAATCCTGATACTGTAAGCCATCCGGCTGTCACCTTGCGTGAAAAACTCCGGGAACTCGAAATGAAGCCGAAGGAGTTCGCGGTACGTACCGGGAAACCGGAGAAAACCATTTCTGCAATTCTCAACGGGAATAGTGCTATTACTCCCGATATGGCTGTTCAGTTTGAAAATGTACTGAAAATTCCAGCTAGGTTTTGGTTGCAAAGGCAGTATAATTACGATGAAGCCATCGCCCGCCAAAAACGACAACAAGCTATTGAAGAGGCCTGCGACTGGGCAAACGATTTCCCATATTCGGAAATGGCAAAAAAAGGTTGGGTAATCAGCACACGAAAACCGGTAGAGAAAGTTGAAGCACTTTTTCACTTCTTCGGTTTTTCTACCTGGCAGGCTTGGGAGAAATATTATCTGAAAGCAGAGCTAAAAGTTGCATTTCGTATTTCCCTGGCACATACTAAATCCCCTTTCGCCCTGTCTGCGTGGTTGCGACAGGGCGAAATAGAAGGGCAAAAATTAAAGGCTTCTCCTTTTTCTGCAAAAAAACTGAAGGCTTGTTTGCCCGAATTAAAAACGATTCTGGCAGAACAGCCCGACGATTTTTTTCAGCAGGCACAGCAGCTTTGCCTCTGTGCCGGTGTTAAGGTCGTGTACACACCTTGTCTTGCCAAAGCACCCATCAATGGCGCTACCCGTTGGCTCAACGACACTCCCCTGCTTCAGCTTTCTTCCCGCTGCAAACGAAATGACATCTTTTGGTTTTCTTTCTTCCATGAATTAGGCCATATAATGCTACATGGAAAAAAGGACATCTTTCTCGAAAATGTAGCCTACGATGCTTTCGACCAACAAAAAGAAAAGGAAGCCGATGAATTTGCTGCGAAGTGGCTTTTATCTTTCGAGGAAGAAAAACAAATAACCGAACCGGAGAACTTGACGGATGCTGACATACGTTACTTTGCCAAAAAATTTGGAACACACCCCGCCATCATCGTTGGCCGTTTGCAGCATCGTAAACTCATGAGGCATAATGAAGGACGGGATTTTTTTGAAGGGGTTGATCTTGCTGCTTTTGCTTAATCCGGGAGGCTTTGATTGTCTGAAGAATGGGAAGAAATGGTTTGGGATTCCAATAAACTCTTGAAAGAACACCGCCTCATACCTTACCGAAAATTACAACCATGAAAGTCGTTCTCAATTCAAATGTCTTATTTGTTTCCAACGCAAAAATCT
>CAZJYF010000695.1:0-2140 GCA_964549665.1 uncultured Saprospiraceae bacterium | reverse complement strand
AGTATCATCGGGTATGACCACAGGAATTACAATGAGTTTACAATAGCACTTGGACCGCAAACGCGGGACGAGAACGATAATATTATCCTGAAGAAAAGTAGGCATGTCGAAGGTGAAGTTACCCGCATTCTATACCTGACACCACAGGGTAGTTCCACCCTTCAGGTGTACCGGAATTACGAGAAGGCGCTCAAAAAAGGTGGTTTTAAGTTGTTGTTTTCCTGCTTTAATCCAGACTGTGGAAGTCTGTTGCAATATACCCCCACCTTGTCCAATGAGCTGTACGAATACACCTTAAGCGGACACTTCAAGGACGAACGTTATCTTTCAGCAAAATTGTCTCTCACCGAAGGGGATGTTTTTGTTTCTCTTTTTGTTTTTGAGCATACTTCCCCGTATAACAACTTCAAGGGTCGCGTGCTCGTGCAGCTCGATATAATTGAAAGCGAGACCCTCGATGAAGGGCAAATCGTAAATGCGCAAGCCATGGCAGAAGGCATCGAGGAGAAAGGCAGTGTTGCCCTCTATGGGATTTATTTTGATAAAGACAAGACAGATATCAAACAAAACTCTGAGCCAATGCTCCGGGAGATAGCCAAACTGCTCCAACAGAATCCCGACCTTAAAGTGTATGTCGTGGGGCATACCGACAATGTCGGTGACGCAAATTACAACATGGATCTTTCCAAGCGTCGGGCAGAAGCAGTGGTACAAACCCTTGTTTCTCAATATGGTATCCAAGAAAACAGACTCAAGGCAATGGGCGTAGGGCTATTTGCCCCCATCTCATCCAACGGCACTGAAGAAGGGCGCGCCAAAAATCGGCGGGTGGAATTAGTAAAGGAATGATGCCTCTCTTAATAATATTGTCGTACATCTCTGGTACCAAGGTCTGAAATAATACCGCGCCCAAGAATTCTACTCTAAAGGTCGAGCGTCCCTGCCCTTTGTCCTTCCATCAAACATTGAGTATGGTGGGATTTAAGGGAGTCAGTATAGGGATAAATTTCAGCCTTTATAAAACGGCAGTTTTACGACTTTTGCCGACAGTTTTTTCCTGCCTGCGACTACTTGAATGGCGCTGCCTTCGGATGCAAATTCTTTTTTAACATACCCCAGCCCAATGGGTTTTTCGAGCGAAGGGGACATCGTGCCGGAGGTCACTTTACCTATCGGGTTGCCTTCCAAATCTTCGATGGGATACCCATGACGCGGCACGCGACGGTCGAGGACTTCGAAGCCGACCAATTTTTTGCTGGTGCCATCCGCCCGTTGTTCTTTAAAAATTTCAACCGAATTGAAATCGCCTTTTTTGGTTTTCGTTATCCAGCCCAGACCCGCTTCAATCGGCGAGGTGGAATCGTCAATGTCGTTGCCATAAAGGGCGAAGCCCATTTCAAGCCGAAGTGTATCCCTAGCCCCCAAACCGACCGCTTGAATTCCAAAATTTTTGCCCGCCTCGAAAATGGCATCCCAAAGTGGCAACAATTGGTCGTTTTTCACATACAACTCGAAACCGCCCGACCCGGTGTAGCCCGTCGCCGAAACCAATACGTTGTCCAAACCTGCCACAATTCCCTTTGCGAAAGTGTAGTATTTCATTGCTTTCAAATCAATGGTTGTCAAGGGTTGCAAAACCTCCGCAGCCTTGGGGCCTTGCACGGCTAACAAGCCCGCTTTTTCTGAAATGTTGGCCAGGTGGGTATCAAACGTATTTTGGCTGTTAATCCAATCCCAGTCCTTTTTGATGTTGGAAGCATTCACCACGAGCATAAAGGCCTGTTCTCCTTCCGCACAACGGTCTTCCTGCAGGCGATAAACCAGCAGGTCGTCAATAATGCCACCTTTGAGATTTGGCAAGCAGGAATATTGAGCGTCGCCGATGGCTAATTTCGCGGCATTATTGGAAGTCACTTTTTGAATGAGGTTGAGCGCTTCTTTCCCTTTTACAATAAATTCTCCCATATGGGACACATCAAAAACACCTACTTTTTGGCGAACGCATTGGTGTTCTTCTGTGATGGTGGTGTAAGAAATAGGCATGTTGTAGCCTGCAAATTCTGCCATTTTCGCACCGAGGGCGATGTGTTTGTTCGTTAAAACTGTGGTTTTCATTTTAATAATTTAAATTGCGTTATGT
>CAZJYF010000694.1:0-2141 GCA_964549665.1 uncultured Saprospiraceae bacterium | reverse complement strand
CGCCATGGCAATATTATTACCTCCCTGTCCGAAATATATATCAGGGTCATAGCCATATTGATCTATCAAAGCCCAGGTCACTTCCCAAATCATTGCACACCAAACGGAGCCTAAGCGATGCGGGCTAGGACTAAAAGGTTTAATGGCATCATAAGTATCGGGATTAACCGCCATAATGGTGGAATAGGGAAAGGTTCGAAGGCCTGGTCCAGTGGGTCCCTCACCAAACAAATAAGTTCCGATTCCACGCGAGTCAGTTCCCAAATCTCCCGGTTCTATAGAAAGCATCAAGGCGTACCAATCGCTCCACCCCTCGCCCATCTGCTCGGCATTATTCAAACAACTGCTATTGGAGGGACCACCCGTCAATCTGGTAGAAATGCCATGACCGTATTCATGAACGATTACGCCATTGTCAAAGTCTCCATCTCTGGAAGGGTTGGCTATATTGCAGGTAAACATATTCATGGTGCCATTGATGCCGTCGGGCGGTGTTCCGAAATTAGCATTGCAGTTACCCGGCGCTTGGGCATTGGCAAACACAAAATCATTGCCTAGACCTCCATTGAGATAATTATTCTGTTGGAAATTTCCACTTGTTTCATCAAAACCATATTGATACAGCACGTCATGAACGATATTATTCCAATAAAACAAATTGGTGATAGCTGCATCCAGATTGTTGGTGGGGTTTGAAGCAGGATTGAATGGAAAGTCAAAGTTTAAAGTGGCGCCACCATCCGGGCTGAAAGCGCCCTTTCTTGCCCAAACATTATTTCCCCTGGTAATGGTGAATTCTGCTCCTGCCGCCCCGTCGGTATCGTGCCAGGCAAAAGGAGAAGCGCCGGGGTCAGCAGGATCTGTAATGATGGCTCTTCCTCCGAAATTGGGGCTTTCCAACGGCAGGGGAAAAACATTATAGGCATCCCCTGCAAAATTATTTAATGATTTATCACCTGGTAAATGTTCATTGGTTTCCGTGCCCTTTTCTTCCAAATCCAAATTGGGGTTTTCCCATTCGCAAGTGGTTACCCAGTTATTTTTGTCCAAAATTTTACCAGTGACGGCATCCACCCGCATGTTCCACCAATTATCTCCTCCGATTTCGTAAATGGAAAAATTCCAGACTAAATGCAACCGCCCGTCCTGTCCCCGTTGATACATCAGTTTGGCTGGAATATCCAACCTTGAAATACCGCCATCCGAAAGCACCCTTTTTTGGTCGACTCTGCTCTTTTTTGATTTGACGGTTACCTGTTCTTTTAATATATAGCCCATCTCTGCCGACGCCAATTGTACCGCCTGTTGCGCGGATAATTCAGGAGTTGTTCTGGTAATTTTGCTTTTAATTTTCGACATGAATTGATTGTGCAGGACAAGTAATTCGCCATTTGGCATCAGATGAATGCCTGCGTTGGCACCAAAGATTTCAACGCCCTGGTACTTTTGCCGGAGGTAAATATGCTTGACCTGACTTTGCTTGCTAACATATTCGTCGGTAATGACCCAATCAGCCAAATCACTGTCTGCTAAGTTGTACTGCTTGGAATGCTCTTTTAAGATTCGCATGGCAATATCTTGGCCTGTTTGCGCTTCCATCTCCAACGGCGCAACAAGACCAAACAGCAATAAAATAAAAAAAGAAAAAAATTTAATGAGGGAATAGTTGGCTCGTAAAAAGGTATTCATTTGGTTTAATTTTTAAAAAGTAAGAGGATGTTATTTAAACCACATTCTAACAACCTGCTTTTAGAACTTGGGAGCAGCTAAAGTTGTAATACCTGCACTAAAAGCAGTGAAAACATTGCTGTTCGAATACGCAGTAATAGTTTGATTATCATTGCTTTGAAAGACCGAGTACTACGAAAATTCCAACCTGAAGCAGAGGTTGAAAAGGAGGCAAAGAAGGGCTGATAATAGGGTTCTGGGATAATTAAATCTGGATAGCCCAACTTATATTGCAGATTTTTCCAATGTATACTTTAATTGAAAAGCGAGTTATTCATCCAACCAAAACTAGGTGCAAACAAAGTCCTTTACAAGCTGCGTTTTCCGAATGAGCACTCTGACTTTCCGAAAGCCCTCCATTTCACTCCGAACGAAAAAGGCTTTGTTCAAATCAGCTTCAGCCGATGTGTCAA
>CAZJYF010000693.1:0-2146 GCA_964549665.1 uncultured Saprospiraceae bacterium | reverse complement strand
TTTCCGTACACCCTATGCCATGAACCGTCAACCGTTCCACGGCAGCCTTCCCATTTTCGGCAGTCAGGATGTGGTACCTTCCTTCGAGCAGGGTTTCGAGATACTCCCGCAGGTCGGGATGGTCTTCGACGATGAGCAGGGTCGCTTTGTCGTTGTCCTTTGTGGGTGGGCTGGCAAAAAGGGGTTTCGTTTCAGGTAGTTGGACGGCGGCAGCATCGGTTTGCACCCATGCCTGAATTTCGAGGGCGGTAGCAGTAGGCAGGCTTTTTATGACCTCGGTTTTCGGAAATTCAAAAAAGAAAGTGCTGCCCCGGTCCAACTCGCTTTCCACCCAAAGGTTGCCGTTGAAGAGTTTGGCAAACTCCATGCAGAGGTCCAGACCGATTCCCGTGCCGCCTTCAGCCGCCGCGTCGGGGCGGCCGGTTTGGTAGAAACGGTCGAAGACGTGCGGCAGGTCGTCGGGGTGGATGCCGCTGCCGGTATCGCGGACTTCGAGGCGGATGGAGTGGGCAAGGTCTTCGACATCGACCTGGATTTTGCCTCCGGCGGGGGTGAATTTGAAGGCATTGGAAAGCAGATTGTTGAAAACAACTTCGAATTTGGAAGCATCCAGTTTGAGCTGAACATCTTTGCTAAAGGCGCAGTTCCAGCTAAAGTCGAGTTTCTTTTTTTGGGCATGGGATTCAAAAGCGGCCACCAAACGCCGCAGCAGGGGGTACAGCGCGACGGTATCGATTTCCATTTCGAGTTTACCCGATTCGAGTTTTGACAGGTCGAGGATTTCGCTGATGAGCCGCAACAATTTTTTGCTGTTTTCCTGCATGGTAAGCAGGAAATTGTGGTCTCGAACGGTAAGATCGTTCTTGGAAAGCACGGAACTGATCGGGCCGAGAATGAGAGTCAGCGGAGTTCGCAATTCGTGGGAGACGTTGGCGAAGAAGCGGGATTTCATTTTGTCGAGGTCGCGAAGTTCATCCGCTTGTTTTTCGACGGTCTCGGTACGTTCCCTCACGAGGCCCTCTAATTGTAGTTGCCGCTTCTTCAATTGGGAGGTGCGCCAGATGTAATAACTCGGACCAAGGATTAACAGGAAAAGAAGGCAAAGGATAAGGAATCCCGTTTTTAGATAAAAAGGCTTTAAAACCGAAACGTTTATCGCCAGTTCATTTTTCGACCATAAACCGTTGGCAGCCTGCCCTTTGATGCGCAGAAGGTGGTTCCCGTAAGGCATCCGGCTAAACCGGATAGTATTCTCTTTTTGATAAATCCAACCCTCATCCATGCCTTCGACTTTGTAGGCATATCGGTTTTTGTCCACGTCATGGTAGGTCAGCAATTCAAATTCCATGCGAAAAAAACGGTCGGTGGGTTGAAGAACGATGCTTGAATTTTGGATCAGTTCGGTCTTCTTTTCTTTTAACAAATTTCCATCGCAATCGTATTGTTGGTATTCTGTAATAACTAAGGGAAGATGGCCGGCAGAAGTATCGCTTTGAAAATTTTCCGGATGAAAAGCCGTCACCCCATTCAATCCACCGAAGAAGATAGTGCCATCTTCAGCCTGATAATGGGAAATGCGATTGAACTCATGGTGTGTGAGTCCGTCAGATTCTAAATAAGCTTGTGTCCGGTGGGTCTTCTTGTTGAAGCGCATAATGCCATAATCACTCGACAGCCAAAGATTGTCAAACTCATCTTCGTACACGGCGTAGATGGTATTATTGGTCAGGCCATCGGTTTTGGTGAATTGTTGCCAACCCGCACCCCCAGCCCCTAAAGGATGCTGTGGCGATGTCCGGGGGACATTAGGAGTTGGAGCGGGCTGCCTATTCCGCCCTTTTTTGCCACCGGCAAAATCCTCACGTCCCTTAGGGGTCGGGGGTGCGCCGGGCGGCAACCAATGCACGAGACCGGTGCCGCCAGTTCCCAGCCAAAAAGAACCATCCGCATCTTCATGGATGTGATAAATATTGTCGAAAGGAAAATAATGTTCACCCGTCCCGCCCGACCAGTATCGGTCTGTAATTTCACCCTTTTTGGTATCCAAAACAAACAAGCCGCCATCCGAAGCCAACCAGGTTTGTCCGTTTCGGTCTTTCAAAAATTGATAGCAGTAATTCACCGAATGAAGGCTGTCCAAAGGGGG
>CAZJYF010000692.1:0-2149 GCA_964549665.1 uncultured Saprospiraceae bacterium | reverse complement strand
GCTGATATTTAGTATGTTATAACGATTATTTATTCCTTAACGCATCACTAGTGATATTATGTCCTACTACGTCAATGACAAATCCACGAAGGAATTTATTTATGAATTGGCAAACGGCTATTTGGAAGAAATAAAAAAATTGAACCCAAAACTTAAGTCTTCCAACTTTTTCCTCTATTCGTCTATGGTCGAAATAGAAAAATACATGAGCATCAATGATTACCGGACAACTGCTGAAATTTGTAGAAATACATTAAAAGAACTGGAAAGCTTTTCTTATAAAAATATTACTGCTATCGTAATGGTTTCCTCCCAGTTAATAGTCAGTTGCATCCAATTGCAAAGGTATGATGAAGGGAAAAGACAGATCGAACAATGCTTATCTATGGCTGAAGAAGGCGTATTTAACTGGTTCAAACTCCACGAACTCCATCTCAGCCTTTGTTTGCATACGCAGCAGTACGACACTGCCTGGGGGATATACAAAAAGGTGACCATCCATCCAAAGTTCAAAAAGCTGTTCCCAAATGTGCGGGAGGTATGGAAAATCTACGAAGCCTGGTTGCGGTTTTTAATCGGGGCTGGAAAAATCGAGTTGCCCTGTGAAGAACGCAAAGGACTTCCGGCTTTCCGCGTGTATCGCTTCCTGAATGAGGTGCCGATTTATTCAAAAGATAAACGGGGTTTGAATGTGCCCATCCTGGTCATTCAAACCTTGATAATGCTTCAACATAAAAATTACGACGCCATTTTCGAGCGCATCGAAGCCGTTGGGAAGTACAAAGACCGCTATTTGAGAAAGGGACACAATTTCCGCAGCAACTGCTTCATCCGCATGTTGGCGGAATTGCCGAAAACAGGTTATCACAAAAGCAGGGTGCTTCGCAAGACCGACCGCTATTTCCGCTTACTGCAAAGCGAGCCAATCACCATCACCGACCAAAACCACGACATCGAAATTGCGCCCTACGAAGTTACCTGGAAGTTCATGACGGGATATTTGGATGAAGAGATGCACTAAGGAATAATTTTTGGAAGTATTCCCGTCAAAAACTTTCCCGGATTCTTTCCTAAAATATTATGCTTCACCTAAATTTGCACCGGCGCGAAAATGGTTCATTCATACTTTTCCCGGCAAACGGATTCTTTTCGCTCTTATTTTTGAATTCTTCCTCTAATTGGGAGGCAATGTGGAATTTTTTTTAAACTTTGCATTCCTTTTGTTTTTGACCACTACACCTCAACCCCTATCCTTTGAAGGGGCCATTACTTTTTGACATAAAACCCAATCTGTGAAAGACATTGTTGACTTAATTGCCAGAGTATTTCTTGCCTTCATCTTTTTTTATGAGGCATATGATTCTATTTTCTATTTCAAACAAACCAAAACGACGATGACCAACTTTGGGCTTACCTGGAATCAGGACATGTTGCTATTCGGGGCTATTTTTGTGCTAGTGCTGGGAGGGATTTTGTTGTTACTTGGCTACCGTTCCGGATTTGGGGTTGTATTGTTATTGATGTATTGGATTCCGGTCACCTTCATCGTCCATTCTTTTTGGAATGACCCTTTTGACTGTATCGTGAATATTCCCTGTCAAGAAATTGAAGAACCCTACCGGCGGATTCAAGGCGTTTTATTTATGAAAAATCTGGCCATTATAGGCGGCTTGTTGATGGTGTGGGTCAATGGCAGCGGTCGCTACAGCATCAAACGCTTGTTTGCCACCACGCGGGTTCCGGAAATGTAAAAGTAGGTGCCGCATGAATTCACGATTTACGTTTACTAAACTTCCCAAGTTTAGTAAACGTGGACAGTACACCTTGTCCTCGAAATTTGCTTTTCATTTTCTCGGCTGCTCTTGCTACATTTGCCGAGAAGCTGTTTTATAATCTGGAGCATGTCGGCGAGCGCAAGATTTTTGCCCTGATTTCCTTTTAATTTTCGTCACGTCCAGACGGATGCTCTTCCAATTAAAAGAAAAGCAGAACAAAAATCTTGCACTCCCGTTCATACCCCAGATTATAAAACAGCTTCTGAAACTATTCCACTGAATGCAGTTTTTGATAAAAAACGCCAGCATCCTCCATCCCAGCTCTGAATTTCACGGAGACCAACTCGATATTTTTATAAAAAACGGCCGCATTG
>CAZJYF010000691.1:0-2152 GCA_964549665.1 uncultured Saprospiraceae bacterium | reverse complement strand
GGGCACGGGCCCGTTCTGGAACAAGATATAGCCATGACGAATATCGCCCTCGATTTAGTGGGGCAATCCAGGGCTTTGTATCAATATGCGGCAGAATTAAAAGGCAATGGAAAAACGGAAGACGATTTGGCCTTTCTCCGCGATGTGGGAGCGTTCAGAAACGCGCTGCTTGTCGAACAACCAAATGAGGATTGGGCCTACACGATTGTTCGTCAGTTTTTATTCGATGCCTATAATTACTTTTTTTATCGCGAATTGACCGGCAGCAAAGATGCGACTTTGAGCGCATTTGCCAAGAAGACACTCAAAGAAGTCACCTATCATCTTCGCTTCAGTTCCGAATGGATGATTCGGCTGGGCGACGGCACCGAAGTCAGCCATCAAAAGATGCAAAACGCACTCAACGACCGCTGGATGTTTTCAGGAGAATTGCTCTTTCCCAACGAAACCGACCACATCCTGACATCAGAAGGTATCGGGGTTGACCTGGAAAAAATGAAACCTTTCTATGACCAAAAAATATCAGAAATACTGGACAAGGCCAACCTCCAAAAACCCGAATCCGACTGGATGCAAAAAGGGGGTAAAGATGGACGCCACACGGAACATCTGGGGCATATTCTCGCCGAATTGCAATTTGTTCAAAGGGCTTACCCGGGTTTGGAATGGTAGTTTTCATGACCCGTTCTTCAGTTTATAACCACTGACCAATTACCAACTATTTACTATCTTTCCACCCCTAAAAATATGCTTCAATCAAAAGATTTGTGAAGGAAGTTATCGAACAGTACAAAGACATCATTATTCAAATTGCCACGCCTTATAGCACGGGCACAGGATTTTATTTGAAACACCCAAATCTAGTCATCACAAACGAACATGTGATTCGAGGCAATAAAGAGGTGGTCATCAATAGTCCGGTTTTGGGAAAACAGCTTTCTAAGGTGCTATTTTCCGACCCAAAATACGACCTCGCTTTTTTGGAGATAAAGGGAAGTCCAGAAATGACCGAAGTCCATTTAAGCACCAAAAAGAAAGTGACTGAAGGAGACAAGGTCATTGCCATCGGGCATCCCTTTGGGTTGAAATTCACTGCCACGCAGGGCATCATTTCCAACTCCCGCCATCAGCAAAATGACATCGATTATCTCCAGCATGATGCGGCCCTGAATCCTGGCAACAGCGGGGGGCCTTTGGTCAATACACAAGGCGATGTCATCGGGGTAAATACCTTTATAATTAAAGATGGTGACAATATCGGTTTTTCCCTTCCGGCAAAATATTTGGACCAGACCATCCACGAATTTCAGTCCGCCGACGGGCAAGTAGGTGTGCGCTGTTTTTCCTGTTCCAACCTCGTTTTTGAACAAACCATTGAAAAGGGTTATTGCCCCTATTGCGGCACAAAACTTAAACTCCCTTCTCAGCTAGACGATTACGAAGCCACGGGGGTAGCCAAGTCCATTGAAGTTATGCTCGAAAAATCGGGTTACCAAGTGGAACTTTCCCGAAAAGGGCCCAATAATTGGGAAGTTCAGCAAGGCAGTGCAAAAATCAACATCGCCTATTATGAAAAAACGGGATTGATTACAGGGGATGCTTTTTTGTGCTTATTGCCCAAAAAAAATATCAAGCCAATCTATGAATTCCTGTTGAAACAAAATTATGAGATGGAGGGATTGACGTTCAGCCTGCGGGGACAGGACATCATTCTGTCGCTGCTTATTTACGACCGCTACCTCAATGCGGACACTGGCCAAAAGCTATTTAAGCATCTCTTCGAGAAAGCCGATTATTACGATGACATTCTAGTGGATAAATTTGGTGCTTCTCAGAGAGAGGAGGATTGAAACGAGAAAGTTAGCGGGGAGGCAAATTAAAAAAATGAACTACCTAATCTGACACATATGTGGTACCATATCGGACCGTTTATTTATTATTACTCGATGTCCAAGTTTTTGATTTTGCACTTGTAGCGGAAAACACCTCTCTCCCTATTAATTTTGCCGCAACTTTAGAAAATGATAATTTTTCAAAAAACTTGAACATCGAGTATTAGGCTTCACTGTAATCAGGCGAAAATTTTGTTGTAATAATTCGAAGTGCTATCAACGCTGAGATAACGAAAATGCTTATAATTACTTCAATCACA
>CAZJYF010000690.1:0-2152 GCA_964549665.1 uncultured Saprospiraceae bacterium | reverse complement strand
CTCGTCAATTTGGGCACCCCCGATGCACCCGAAAAGAGCGCCGTCTCTCGGTATTTGAAACAATTTTTACTCGACCGGCGGGTCATCGATTATTCGTGGTTGGGAAGGAATTTATTGGTGCGGGGCATCATCCTGCCTTTCCGCACGGCAAACTCGACCAGGCTTTATCAAAGACTTTGGACGCCGGAAGGTTCCCCTTTGAAGGTGTATGGAGAACGGGTGGCAAAAGGTTTGCAAAAGCTGATGGCAGATGATTATTTCGTCGAATTGGGCATGCGTTACCAAAACCCCTCCATCGAACTTGCCCTCGATAAATTATTCGACCGGCAAATCGAGGAACTAATCGTCCTGCCGATGTTCCCCCAATATGCGAGCGCGACCACCGGTTCGGTGCAGGAAGAAGTGATGCGCCTCTTGGCAAAAAGGGAGGTCATCCCTGCGGTTCACTTTCTCGATTCCTTTTACGACTATGCTCCGATGATTGACGTATTTGTAGAGAATTCCCGAAAATATAAACCGGAATCTTACGACCACATTCTTTTCAGCTTCCACGGCTTGCCGCAGCGACAACTCAAAAAAGCCGATTCCGGAAACCACTGTCTGCAAAGTGAAACTTGCTGCCAAACTATTTCTCGGAGAAACCGGTTTTGTTACTCCGCTCAATGCTATGCGACGGCCAAAGCCCTCGCCAACAAATTGGGACTTAAGGCTGACCATTTCACCGTCAGTTTTCAATCGCGGCTTGGAAGGGAAGTGTGGGCGCAGCCTTATACCAGCAGCATTGTCAAAACAAGAGCCGAACTTGGAGACAAAAAATTACTGGTTTTCTGCCCTACCTTCGTTTCAGACTGCCTGGAAACTACGGTCGAAATAGCCTATGAATACAGGGAAGATTTTTTAAAAATGGGCGGTGAAAAGTTAGATTTGGTAGAAAGTTTGAACGATAACCCCAAATGGATTGCGGCATTGCGGGATTTAATCGTCGATTTTTGCAAATAACAAAATGGTGAAAACATTAATCATCTTCGATATTGACGAAACTCTTGTTTGCTCCAACAGGCTTGATAGCCAATGCTTTGCAACAACCTACGAGGAATTGTACGGCAAAACATTCCCAGGAATTGACTGGCATTCCTATCCCCATGTGACGGATACGGCGATTATTAATTGGGTCATCAGAAATCATTTCAACCGCCTTGCGACCAAAAAAGAAATGCTCCGGTTCCAAGACCATTTTGTAGCCCTCTTGGAACTTCGCCGAAAGGAAAATCCCGCCAACTTTCAGGAAGTGCCCTTCGCCAAAATTACGATTGATCGTTTGTTGGCTGACAGCCGTTATGTCGTTGGAATCGCCACCGGAGGATGGGAAAAACCGGCAAAGGTCAAACTTCGCCATGTAGGCATCCCGGAAGACCGCTTAGTCATGAGTTGTGCGGATGGAAAAACAACCCGCGAGGCCATCCTCCGGGAAATAA
Source organism: uncultured Saprospiraceae bacterium (assembly GCA_964549665.1). Lineage (GTDB taxonomy): Bacteria > Bacteroidota > Bacteroidia > Chitinophagales > Saprospiraceae > CAZJYF01. The sequence goes on along the minus strand of CAZJYF010000690.1, from coordinate 677 downwards.
TAGACAGCGTTGCATTGAATGGGCTCGAAATCCGACACAGCGTCTATGTCGGGGATGCCCGTTGGGATGTCCAAACGACCCGGAATTTAAATCTCAACTTTTTGGGCATTCGAAGAGAGGGAGATTTTGACGTTTTAGAAAAAGAGGGTTCGACGCAGGTTTTCCAGGACTATCAAAATTACGAGGGTTTTCTGGAAATGGTTGCCGTGGCTACCCCGCCTTTGACCCTTTATAATTGACAAAGCAAGAATTCGCTTTTTTAATGGAACGAAAAAAAACCTTTCGCAGGTTTATTTTCATAATCCAAACCAATGGCTTCGCGATTTTTTAAAAAAACATTTCACATTATTGTTTTTAAAAAGGAAGATTGTAACTTTGCCCGGCTTTTGAAAAAAGTTGCTTTTTTGACATATTTGATTCCGTAGCTCAGTTGGTAGAGCATCCCGATTTTTTATCGGGAGGGTCATACATGAGCATTTTTTTTTGACAAATTGATTCCGTAGCTCAGTTGGTAGAGCACTTGACTTTTAATCAAGGGGTCCTGGGTTCGAGCCCCAGCGGGATCACTTTCTTTTCTTGTCCCTGACACACCCGGTAGAGCATCCCGATATTAATCGGGAGGGTCCTGGGTTCGAGCCCCAGCGGGATCACTTTCTTTTCTTGTCCCTGACACACCC
>CAZJYF010000689.1:0-2152 GCA_964549665.1 uncultured Saprospiraceae bacterium | reverse complement strand
CGGTCAATGGGCAGGTGGCGTTGCCTTTATAAACCGCTATTCTGGAATCGAAGTCTGCCATGCCACACAAGGTCCACTTCAAACTGCCGGTGATGGTTGCGGTGTGTACGTACCAGATGTCGCTAAAAATAGAATCGGATTCACTCGAAGGACAGGGAGCATTCAGGTGAAAGGGTCCCTCCCAGGTGGCATCTATGGTCGAAAAATCCACCGTGTCGGGCAAAAATACTTCGATGGCATCTACGCAGGCGTCGTTGGGAACCAAAGGCGTATGCGGCAACAGGTCTGCAGAGGAACGGGGAAGGATTTGGTATCCCGCATCGCAAGGAGCGCTGAAATCAAACTGACCACCAATACCCACGAGGTCGAAAGTTCCAAGAGGGGGCGAAGAAAAATTGAACAGGTCCACATCATTGTCAATGCGCATGGCAAACGTATTGGTGCCATCCGTAATATCCACATTGAAACCCGAACCGCTAGGGTCCCATTGTGCCGGGTCCACCAAGGACACCCCGTTTATTCTTATGAGTTCTGATTCCGTACTTTCATCCAGGACGGTTACAACGGGGGGCGTCACGGTTGGATTTCCAGCCGAAACCATCCAAAGCGTATCGGGGCTAATCTGGGTCAGGCAATTGAATTGAGAAATGGTTCCCTGCACAATCACATCATCTCCCTCCGTCACGGTATAACCAAAATCGTCGCCGCTAAAGAGGCTGATTCCTCCCGTGGCATCGATAAAAACGAATTGAATAGCGCTGCTGCCTTGCAAATCAACCCCGTGGACGATGCCCTGCAATTGGCAGGTGACGCCGATAGAATCCGGCATTCCCACGGCATCCACCGTCGTCACCGAACCGATGTCATGGGGCGGGAAACTTGGCGGGCAATTGACCGTGACGTTCACCGTAGCCGTATCGCAACCAATTGCGTCGCAGATTTCGTAGGTAAACACATCGGTGCCTCCGCAAAAACCGGCGTTCGGCGTGTAGGTGACATCAGTTATACCGTTTGCCACGGCAACTCCATTTCCTGCCTGGTCAATGATGGTCAGGGAAATCAATGGATTGGGCAGGGCGTCATTTGCCAAAACGTCGATATTGGTCGCCACTTCCAATTCGGTGGTGGCATTGTCGTCGTTTGCCGTCGCCGAACTCGGTGCAACGGACGAATAGCTGCAGGTCGGAAAGGGAACCGGTGCCATCGCGTTGGTCGGAAACCCTTGCAAGCCATCCACACCACTAAAAGACCAGTTGGCAGGCACAAAGGTGGTTCCGTCGGGACCGGTGCCGCTGGCGCGGTAACCCCATCCATCGAGGTATTCCCAGGCTTCGCCCGAACCGTCCACGTTGATGTCGCCAAAGACATCGACGACCTGTCCATTTTTGAATAATTCGATGGCATCGTCGCCGTTAATATTGGCGGCACCTCCGACTATGGTGGCGGGAAAGCCAAAGAAATCGGCGAATTTTGTACTGTCATTCACCACGTAAATGCAGTCACCGGCATTGGCGGAGATTGCTGGGAGGGTGGTCTCTTCCCCATCGGTTCCGCCGCCGTTATTGGCAGAACCGACGCCAAAAATACTCAGGTCGGGAATGTCTTCAGTAGCGTACAGTTCAATTCCCTTCGTACCTGAGGAACCAGGCTGTGCATCAAAGGCACCCGAAATAATAATTTGAGCATTCAAAAAAAGGCTGACAAAAAGAAGAAAAAATAGGGTAATTGTTTGCTTGTTCATAGATGTGCGAATTTAAGGAATTAAGAAAACGGGTTAAAAGAATTTTGGTATCGATGAAAGAATAAGTTCATCATTTGATAAGAGTTTATGTGGACATTTCCCAAGGATTTGGGAAAACCTGCAATGCCTGTCCCACCGGATAGAACCGGAGGAGAAAAGAATGCTTGTAAATATAATATTTTTTTGGAAAAAGTCGGAAAGGAGGAAAGAAAAAATGTTGGAAAGGAAGGAGGAACAATAAAATCAGTGAAATGCAAAATGTAAAATAATAAATGTAAAATGTAAAAGTGCTTACAGTCAGTGATTTAGCTCAATAAATTGTTCGTTTTTTATTTCCGGCTCTCCTTACTTTGGCGATAACCACTGGCAACTCCCAAAATTTCACCTTTGCGGATGCTTCCTGATTTTTTT
>CAZJYF010000688.1:0-2168 GCA_964549665.1 uncultured Saprospiraceae bacterium | reverse complement strand
ATGGGTAGGTTAATAATTCATTTACGTTAATTCCCAAATTGCTTAGCAGTCCATTTAATGAGAATATATCCGTCTTTTGAAAATCTGCTATTGCCTTAATTTCTGTGGCTAATGAGATTAATAATTGAAGGACTTTCCCTATTACAAATACCAGAGACGCCTTCATTACTATGCTAAATAATTTCCCGAAAGCAACCTTCATGTTGGAGAGTAATAACCCAACATTGATGCAAATGGAAGCCAAAAAAATTTGTAGAAAAACAACTAATGGAATAATCGCTAATCGGAGGGGCAAAAACTTTTTTTGGAAATCTAAAATTTCGCTAACCCTTGCCATTGTTAATTGTTCTCCGAAGGTGTTGTAATACACCTCGTTTGTAATTACATATTCCTGCACAGCATAAGACATTAATCCATAGCACAGGCAAATAAAAATAATAACTACCCACCCATTCAACTCAAAAAAATCTCGAAACAGGGAAGTTCCTTCTCGGTCTAAATTAACAGCTTGCTTCATACGACAATCATTTTTCAAAAAAAGTACCGCTGCAAAGTTAGCCCCTTCCAAGCACCTCTCAATGGGTAAAATTGGGTAAGATTGGGTAAATTTGGGTAATTTCAGGAAGCCCTATAAACACCTAACTCCCGTTGGAATTGTTTTTCTTGTCCTTTTCAGGCTTCCACCAAATCATTCCAAGCCCTCGAATATAGATTATCGGATTTCAATAAATCCAAGTGATGCCCCTGTTTTTCAACCTTTCCATTTTCGATGATGTAAATCCGGTCTGCCTGTTTTGCAGTTTTTAGGCGGTGGGTGAAGGTGATGATGGCCATTTCTTTTTTCAGGTGGTTGAGCATTTTCAGGACAAACAATTCGGTGTTCCTATCCAAAGCGGAGGTCGGTTCATCCAAAAGCAAGCATTCGGGGCGGTGAAATAAGGCTCTTGCCAGGGCGACCAATTGTTGTTGTCCTCCTGAAATATTGATGCCCTCTTCTCCCAAAATTGTCGCATAGCCATTTGGAAAATTTTTAAAGTAGTGGTCGAAACCGTAATAGTTGAAAAAGTCGATAATTTTTTCGGGATTATCGGGTGGTTCCCCAAGTAGAATGTTGCCCAAAAGCGGCCCGTTGAAGATTTTAATTTGCTGCGGAACCACACCCAATTTGGAGCGCCAACTTTCAAACGAAACCAAATCCAGGTCAATGCCATTTGCTTTGATGCTACCTTCTTCGTCTTGATAGAACTTTTGCAAGATTTGCAGCAAGGTGCTTTTCCCACAGCCGCTTTCTCCAAGAATGGCAATCCATTCGCCTTTTTTCACTTCAAAAGATACCTCCTCCAACAGCCGCTTCCTGCCCGGAAAACGGAACGCAAGGTTTGCTACTTTCAATTCGACAAACTCGCTGATTTTCGCTTTGGGTTGCTCGGCTTCTGCCTCGTATTCCCCTTCAATCGAGGTAAACTCAAACATTCGCTCGAAAGCCACCTTCGCTTCCTGCAATTGAATATTCGCAATCGCAATGCGCCTTGCCGACTCCATCAACATACCAATTATTTGTAAAATAGCAATCATGCCACCCAAGCTAAGGCTGTCATTCAACACATTCACTGCACTCCAGACAATGACACCCACAATGAAAAGGGTACTCACAACTTCGGCGGACAAACTAAAGTGGATGCCAATTTTACCCAAATCGAAAACGGATTGTTGAAACAATTGATACACCGCCTTGGTCAGTTTAGTGAAAACACCTTGTTTATTGGCGATTTTGATGGCGCCGATGCCCTGAATGGTATCCACATAATTACTTTCATTGTATGCGTAAGCCGCCATCACTGCCCGCTGCCCAAGTACAATTTTGGAGTGGAAGCGATACACCACAAAAGCAAAAACAGGGAGCCAAACCAGCATGACGCCGCCAATCTGCCTGTCATATACAAAGATGGCGACAGTGGCGACTAACACCATCAGGGCATCTATCATCACGCTGCTGAACAGGGTGGATATGGTGCGTTGAATGCGTTGCGTATCGTTCATCCTGGCTATGAGGTCGCCCGTTTTCCGGTTGTCAAAAAAGGACTTGGGCAGATTCAGCAGCGTGCCGTAAAAATAATCGAGGATGCGGATGTTGAAATCTTTACTTTGTCGCAACAAAAACACTCGGC
>CAZJYF010000687.1:0-2169 GCA_964549665.1 uncultured Saprospiraceae bacterium | reverse complement strand
ATGCCCCGTAAGGGCTGTTAAAAGAGAAAAAGGCCGGTGTAATCTCCGGGTAGCTGTGTCTCCTTATTAAGCGCCACAGATTTTGACAAAAGAAACTCTCCCTGAAGGGAGAGGGGACCTTTGACCAGAGAAGCTTCCCATTGGAAGATATTGAGGTGATCGGTATTTACAATGGTTCCGGTATTGAGGTAGGTCGGTGCCAAATGGGCTTCCGGTTGTGTTATTATTTGAAATTCCTTCTTCTCGGGTTCGCGATGGCTGATGGCAAAACCCAGATGAAGGATTTGGTTTTTAGCTTTCTTGTAAATGGGCAAGAACGTGAACCGGGCAGTGAGGTTGAACTCGTCATTGGCGATCTTATCACTGCCAAAATTATCGCTTCTGCGAAAAATGCCACCTGCCCAGGTGAAGCGTTTGTTGGCAGCGTGGTTAAAAATCATAATCCCAATATTTCGTTCCGGCACAAAAGCTATGGTGGGCGCGCGTTCCATAAAAGTTATGTATTTGCTGGAGGTCTGGGCTTCCAACCGAAGAGGTTCCTTTATATGTCCCACGCGAATATTGCCGACAACAGGAATACCCGAAATGCCAATATAAACGTCTTTAAAAACGGCAATTCCACTCGCGAAGTCGAGTTGGATTTTGTAATGTAAATATTTGTACACCGTCCCTTCATTGAAAAAACGGGCTCGCCTGAATTCGACTCCATTAGTAATGGAGCCAAAAAGAGTATCAAATTTCGAAGGCTTCGAAAAAAAAGCCCAGTCGGTTTGAATCCGACCCCCGAATTTCAATTTAAAGTTCTTGTCCAAACTTTCAAAAGTCAATCCATTTTCCCAATAGACACTGAAGGGCACTTCCTTATCCGCGAAAGGTTGTCCCGCGGTCGAAGTATCTTGAGCGTAGATGGAAACGCAAAAAACAAAATTAGTCAAAAGGACTACCCAAAAGTATCGGATATGAAAATTGAATACAGGTGTTGATTTTTTTTCCAATGCCGTATTTTTTGTGAATCTTCGGACAAAAGTAGAAGCCAAAGTTATAACTTGACAAACGGTAGAAAGTTTTCTTATGGAAATGGCACAAAACAGACGAAACAAATAAACCTAGAAAATATTTTGTTATGGCAAATTGAAATTCAGGGAAAGACCGCAAAGGAGAAGAGCCAATTAAAACAAGGCCACCAGCAGGCACTATTAATAATAGCGAACTTGAATTGGAGCGGCAAATGGGACTCGAACCCACGACCCTCAGCTTGGGAAGCTGATGCTCTACCAACTGAGCTACTGCCGCATACGTAAAGCAATCCGAAAGGTACTTATTATCGGGGAAGTGGCAAAAAAATCCGGTTGTTCTTTATTATGCTGTGTTTATTTCCTGGTACCTTCAGACCAAAGATTTTTCCACATCCCCCTTTCTATCTTTCCAGGCAAAATTATACATTTCTTCAATCATCTTACCCAGTAGTCTTCGAACTATATTTTCATTAATTAAAAACTTACCACCTACAATTCCCCAACATCCTTAACTTTGCCGGGTTTGATAATCAATTGTCGCAAAATGAAAAAAACCAACATTTGCATCGTGGGAGCAGGACCAGGTGGTGCTGCTACTGCATTGAAATTGAGTTATTTGGGCATATCCAGCATGCTTATCGACAAAGCCGTCTTCCCGAGAGATAAAATCTGCGGCGATGCTATCAGCGGGAAAGTGACTACCCTGCTGAACCGCCTCGACCCAGCCATCCTACAGCGCTTCAATGGGGACAACGACCGGCAAATTGACGTGTGGGGCATAAAATTCGTGGCGCCCAATGGCAAGGAGTTGGACGTTCCGTTCCGTCCGAATTTCGACAAAAATGAGCCGATTGCCCCGGGTTATGTTTCCAAAAGAATTGATTTTGACAATTTTTTAATCGAGGAGGTGAAACGACGGAAGAACATTCAGTTTCACGAGGGCATTTCAATTGAAGCGATTGAAAAAACAGCAGACGGCTTTTTCCTTTCCGGCGAGGAGAACGGCTTTCAGGTTCAGGCAAAACTGTTGATTGTTGCCAACGGGGCGCATTCATCCTTCGCGCGCCATTATGCCGGTTTGGAAAAAGATTTAAAACATCAGGCAGGGGCCGTGCGGGCCTATTTTCAAAACGTCTCGCACATGCACGAACAC
>CAZJYF010000686.1:0-2171 GCA_964549665.1 uncultured Saprospiraceae bacterium | reverse complement strand
GATTTTCACGCGTTAGATGAGAAGAGCGTTGATTTCTTGACCAAAGCGCTTTCCAAAAATAATCTTCCCGGTTTTGATTACCTCGAGTTCAAGCAGTCGCTTGGTGCCTTAGCAAAAATGGATATCGAGGAGGCAACAGCCATAAAATCTGCCTTTGCCACAGCAGCTACCGTTGGGCTGACAAAAGAAAAATTGCTTAAAACGGCACAGCACTATAAACAAGTGCTGGCCAACGAAAAAGAACAATTTGATTTGGCTTTGAACAAGCAACTCCAAAAACGGGTGAAGTCAAAGCAGGAGGAAGTCGGAAAGCTGAAGGGGCAAATTGAAAAATGGAAGGCACAAATCGAAAAGTTACAGACTCAAATCGAAAAATCCCAGGCTACAATTGACAACGCGGATGAACACATTCGGGCCGAAATGGATAAAATCGAAGGAACGAAAAACAATTTTGAACACACCTACCAAAGCATCTTGAACCAGATTGAAAAAGATATGGAAAATATAAACAAACATCTTTAGGGAGGAGAGATGTGAGAGGGTGAGAATATTCACTTTTTGACTTTTTTAAAAAATTGAAATTTTCTGAAATGAATTGTAAACAAGGAACAAACACAATCATCCATCAAATTATTGAACTCCTCGAATCAATCGATAATCGGTCTTATATAGAACCCCTTGCCCTTTTCAAAGGCTCCACCATTGGTCAACATTTTCGGCACATTCTCGATTTTTACAATTGTTTAGTCCAAGGAGCAGAGAGCGGTTTGATTGATTATGCCCTGCGGGAGCGGAATCTGTTGGTGGAAACAGACACCGACTTTGCGCATCAGTGCTTTAGGAAGGTGGCATCTGCCATCCAACAATTTAAGGAGAATGCCGGAGTTGAAATTCAGGCAGATTTTACCGCCGAAAATAATGCTTTCCGGCCAATCGTGTCTTCTTCTGTGGGCCGGGAATTAATGTTCGCTTATGACCATGCCGTGCATCACCTTGCCATGATTAAAATGGGCTTGCGCGTTGCCTTTCCAGGCATCCATGTGGAGGAAAATGTCGGCGTCGCCCCTTCCACTCTGATGCATTGGAAAGAGCTGCAAGACAATTAGTGCAATCGGCAGTTTGTCGGTGCCTGAAATAGCTTGACAATTTCTTTGATAGAGGAGATATAATCGCCAAAATGTAAAAATAATCACAATGACTGACTGCAAGCTGCCTACTGCTAAACACCTACCGCAAGAATAATGGACTACTACCGGTTTCGGTTCTCCCTGCCCCCTTCGGTTGATTCCGAATTACTTTTGGCGCTTTTAAGCAGCCTTCCTTTTGAAGCCTTTGAAGAGAAAGAAGGCTTCCTCGATGCTTGGCTTCCGGCTTCCTCTCAGGAATCCCACTTGGAATATCGCCTCGAAACATTTCGAAAACAATTCAATTTGAAGATGGAAAAGACGCTCGTTCCGGCGCAAAATTGGAACGCCCTTTGGGAGTCCAATTTTCAACCCATCCGGGTGGATGACTTTTGTGGTATCCGGGCCGATTTTCACGCGCCCCTTAAAAATGTAGAAGTTGAAATTGTCATTAACCCCAAGATGGCTTTTGGGACGGGGCATCACGAGACCACCTTTTTGGTCATTCAAATGATGCGCCACCTGCGGCTTGAAGGAGCCCGGCTTTTTGATTTTGGCTGCGGAACGGGCATCCTCTCTATTTTGGCTGCCAAACTCGGCGCGGAAAAAATCGATGCCCTCGATATAGCACGAGCCGCCGTTGAAAATACAGCGGAAAATTGCCAACTCAATCGGGTAGGTGGTGTTTCTATCTTTCATGGAACCCTTGAAAAGATTAAAACTTCGGACTACGATATCATCCTCGCCAACATCAACCGGAATGTAATTTTGGGCGCGCTTTCCTCGTTATACCGGATGTTAAAAGAGGGAGGGACACTCCTCCTTTCCGGTTTTATTTTGGAAGATGAAGCATTGCTGAAAACCAAAGCCCGGGGCGAAAATTTTTCCGTAAAGAAGACCACAAAAAAAAATAACTGGCTTTGCGTGGAATTGGAAAAATGATAAAAAAATCAAGGCGATTTGCAAAATCTTCACGATTTGGTAAATCTGTTATTGGTTGAATTTAAATTTACCAAATCTTGAAGATTTTGCAAATTGGTGCCTTGC
>CAZJYF010000685.1:0-2181 GCA_964549665.1 uncultured Saprospiraceae bacterium | reverse complement strand
TTTGTGGCCTCATTGACCCAACTATATAAAGATTGAACGCAAATTTCACAATCGTCTGTAGGCTCCACCCACAATATAGCAAATGAATTCTGACAAGTTTTTAAAATTAAATGCCGGGAGGTATTTTGTTCGACAATTTCTTTAATGCTGCTGTTGAAGCCCGATAAAGGTTTGAAAGGAATTTAGCGGTGGAAAGAGAAGATGGGTTGGGTATGAATTTAGAAAGAACACTCTTGACCCTAAGAGTAAGGAAGAGGCAAAGTTTTAAAGATTTCCCAAAACCTACTTCTTTAAGCGGGCAAATACAAGCACATAATTGTCTTCATCCTCAATGGTGTCCGCCATTTTTAAAAGGGAATTGAACCTGGCTTTTTGCTCATCATTTATTGTGGGCGGAAAATTGCTTTTTAGATTTTCCAAATGTGTTTTTAGCAGATGGGGTAGTAAGGTATAAACCATCTCTGTTTTGGTAAGCCAAAGTAACTGGGGATTAAACAAACCAAGATCAAAATCATTAATCACAAAATCTCCGATTTCACTTACATAGAGCGAGGTGTTTTTATTTGCCGGATTATAAAAAGCAAAATAGGAGCGCATTCTATCTGCTTTGTTTACAAATCGTATCAATAATTTATTATTGCAATATCCTACTGCTCTCAAATTAAATATTTTCCCGCCAGTATTCAATAACATTAATTTTTCAAAAGTGCTGCCGGCTGTTGAATACCTTCTGATATAATCTTCATCAACGCCATGCTTTCCAAAATCTAAGATAAAGGCAGGCTTTAGATTAAAGGGGTTGGCATTGAAAGAATACAGCGTATCATTAAACCAAGTGTGAAAAAGACGGCTTCCGTCTGCTGCCGGTTGAAAAGAGAATGGATACCCGGATACAGATTGTCCTAATAGCCAGGGTGGGATTTCCATATAAGAATTTACTATCCTACCCTTTTTTACATAGAAAAAATTATGGAGGGTTCCGTCCTCCATAGGCTGATTGTCGGCAAAACAAGCGTAGGAATCATTACTGAATTTAACGAACATCCTGAAATCACCGGGCATTTTCAAATCGTAAAGATGTTCCCCTTTTAAGTTGAATACTAGAATTTTCCGTTGAACTGCATCCAACAATTCGATGGTTTGCTCGTCGGAATTGAACCATAAATCGTCCACTTTTAAAAATTTCCCAGGTCCTTCTCCCGGACTAAAAATACTTAGCAGGTGTTTTCCGGTTTTGGTAAATACATTGATCCTTCGATCGATTCCAAGGTGAAAATCGATGATGAAAATAAAGGTGTCTATCATCTTGAACCGAACAATTTTACCAAGGTACAACTCTTTTTTAGTCTCCAGAGGAACGTATTGAACGTCGCTGCATAATTGATTCAGAGAGAGTTTTTTGGCGCTTCCCAAATCAATTTGAATGGTTTCTGCTTCCGGTTCATTCAAGACCTCCGACCCACAGGAATCAAGCAGGATGTTCGCAAGAAAGGATAATATCAGCATTGCTGACGTTAAGGATTGGTATTGCATTGGCGCTATTTGTTTCCGGTTCTTAATTGCAAATTAGCTTAAAAAATTTATACCGACTCTTATTTTCTTTTTGCCTGCAAAAATAAATTGATCGATAAGGTAATAGTTTATCATTTTCCCTTCAATGGAAATCTTCACTACTTGCGAAGTATCCATTCTACAGTCCTTCGAGGATTTGGATTTTGTCTTTTCCTCTTTTGAAGTCCCCGGCTTTTCATCAATACCACAACCGGCAACATAGATGATCATACAAATTGAAAAGAGAACTAATAATTTGTGTTTGGAAAAGATTGGATTCATATTGGGAATTAAAAAAATGTAAAGGATTAAGACAAGGTTTAAGTACCAAAAGTTCGAAGATCGGAAGCCGAAAAATCTTTGATTTAGATCCATAAAAAGGTGTGACCGGTTGCAGGAGAAATCCCCCTTTTCTGAAAGGGCAGAAAGGGCGTTAGCCCTGAACCCGTTTGTAGAGTATGAAACAGGAACATAAGTTATAGGAGCATCGCTCCGACCCTAGAAACAAAAGATGACGTGGCTACGCCCCTGCCATTTTTAAGGAGATAGCAAATTTGTCCTGCACCCGCCAGACCAGGCAACCAATCAAATTTGTCTGTTGAACTATTTTGACACACATTCAAAAAACCT
>CAZJYF010000684.1:0-2199 GCA_964549665.1 uncultured Saprospiraceae bacterium | reverse complement strand
AACACAAAAGTGCCTATTTCTCTGAAACACATAGGCACATAAGGACACATAGTTTATTGAAAATCAACCTTCTATGTGCTCTCATGTGCCTATGTGTTTGACAGAAAAAGTGTTAACTACTTTTATGTGTTCATGAAACATGCCGAATATTTGGCAAATGTTTTCACCCGCTTTGCCCAATGTCAATTTGCCAACGAAAGAGAGATAAACTCTTTATTAAATTTAAGGTTTTAATTTTTTTTAACGTAATTGTTTACGGATTGGAATTTTTGAAATTGAAAAAAGAAAAAATCTTTTTTTTGAGGCTTGAGTTCTAGGGAAAGTTGAAAAAATAGAATGAACAATTTGTTGATATAAAGCACTGACCATCAGTACTTTTAAATTTTAAATTTCACTATTTATTCCATTCCTTCAATAATTACTTTTTTAAAAAAAAATCATCTCGTGGAAAGTAATGCCAAAATCATAAAATTCATCCTACTGCTCACTTCTATCGTAGCCTTGGGCCTGACCGGACTGCGGGAAGCTACCAAAGACCGGGCCGACAGGAATGAGGAAATTTTCAATAAGCGGGCTGTTTTAAAAGCAATTGACTCCAAATTAGAGGAGGGCAAAAAGGTAGCGGATTTCTCAGACTTGGGCATTCTGGACGTTTTTGACCACCAAATGGAACAGGTGGTCGTTCGGACGGATGGAAGTGTGATTGATAGTCTTTTAGCAGAAGATGTGGATATGGAGAAGGAAAAAAAGAAGCCCGAAGAGGAGCGCAATCTGCCCCTTTTCATTTACAACAATGGCGGCGAAAAATATTACATCCTGTCGTTGCGGGGAAATGGGCTTTGGGATGAGATTTGGGGATATATTGCTCTCGAAAGCGACCTCAATACCATTGCTGGTGCTTCGTTTGACCACAAAGGAGAAACCCCTGGTCTCGGTGGTGAAATAAAAGATAACCCGAACTTTCCAAAACAATTTATTGGCAAGAAAATATACGATGAAGACGGAAAATACGTCTCGGTTTTAGTGAAAAAAGGGGGAGCTGAAAAAGGGAACCCGCATCAGGTAGATGCCATTTCCGGTGCCACCATTACTTCGAGAGGAGTGACGGAAATGTTGCATCGAGGAATAAAATATTACCAAGCTTATTTTGACAAAATAAAAAAGCAATAAATTGGAGTCCGTACTTGAGACAAAAGAAGAAAGATTTTTAATTTTTGATTGACCCCAAAATCTTCTTTATAAAATCTTTCGACTAACAATCTGGTAAATAATCAAGGATTAATCATGGCAGAAATAGCAAGCGTACAAGAAGTACAGGTCAAAAAAAAGGAGCCCATCTTTGGGAAAAAGGAAAGAAAACTCCTGACCGACCCCTTGAATGACAATAACCCGATTACGGTGCAGATATTGGGAATATGTTCCGCTCTGGCGGTCACTTCGATGGTCTATCCTTCGGTCGTAATGGCTATCGCCGTAATTTTTGTTACCGCATTCTCGAACCTTTTCACCTCCCTGCTGCGAAAGCACATTCCAAAATCGGTGCGAATGATCGTACAATTGATCATCATCGCTACCTTGGTTTCGGTCGTAGAGTTGCTCTTGAAAGCCTTTAACTTTTTAGTTTACAAACAATTGACCGTTTACATCGGACTCATCATTACCAATTGCATCGTGATGGGACGCCTGGAAGCCTTTGCTATGGCGAACAAACCCTGGAAAAGTTTTCTGGATGGCATCGGCAATGGGTTGGGCTACGGGGCTATTCTAATAATCATTTCCCTGGTTCGGGAGCTATTTGGCAAAGGATCTCTTTTTGCCGGAAGCCCCCTGGAATGGAAAATCATAGGACCGACTGCAGAATATGCCATCAACACCACTCAAAACAGCCTTTTTGGTTGGTACACAAACAACAATTTGATGGTATTGCCCGCCGCCGCGATGTTCATCATTGGCATAATCATTTGGGTTCAGAGAAGTTACAACCCCAAATTGGTGGACGTGTCCTAAACCTTGAAAAGGAGTAAGTTGAATTTTTTTAGTTAATTAAAATCGTCAAAAAATGGGTGATTTTTTTAATGTCTTCATAAAGTCGGCTTTCATTGAGAATCTCGTTTTGGCTTATTTTCTGGGAATGTGTTCCTACTTAGCCGTCTCCAAAACCGTTAAAACTGCCTTTGGGCTAGGCTTGGCGGTCATTTT
>CAZJYF010000683.1:0-2206 GCA_964549665.1 uncultured Saprospiraceae bacterium | reverse complement strand
TTCACAACTGTTAATTCATTGGACTGCAATTCTTTAGATTCCAAACTTGGATTTATTAAAAATTGGAGTGGGATTACATTTTTTTTATTGCGATTTATCTTTCGAAAGATAACAAATTATTTGTGCCGGATTTTGAAGATTAAGCTGAAAATTTTCGAATTACAACATATAACTTCCTATTTTCGCATAAACAATAATCAACATTTTTTCCAACTTCAAAGCATTGAGACCCTAAGTGGAATTATTCATTCTGAAAGATGGAAGGCATTTTGAAAATGCCTTCCATCTGGGACTTCCAAAATACAGCCTCATGAAAAAACCAACACTGTTCCTTTTCCTTTTCTTCTGCGGAGGACTTCTAAATGCCCAATGGACCCAAGTCGGCAGCGATATTGACGGCGAAGCGGCATTGGACGGATTCGGCTGGTCAGTTTCCCTCTGCGCCAACGGCACCAGGGTGGCGATTGGGGCAGTCGGCAATGACGGCAATGGAAATGATTCCGGGCATGTGCGAATTTATGAAGAAGTTGATGGTACTTGGTCGCAAATCGGCAGTGATATCAACGGTGAGGCGGCTCAGGACGAATCAGGTTTTTCCGTTTCCCTCTCTTCCGATGGCACCAGAGTGGCGATTGGTGCTATCTTTAATGATGGAAACGGCACCTCCTCTGGTCATGTGCGGGTCTTTAAAGAAAGTGGCGGGGTCTGGTCGCAAATCGGAAGCGATATTGACGGCGAAGCGGCTGGTGATTATTCTGGCAGGTCAGTTTCTCTTTCCTCTTCAGGCCATCGTGTGGCAATTGGGGCTTTCCGCAATGACGGTAATGGAATTGATGCCGGTCATGTTCGGGTCTTTGAAGAAAGTGGAGGAATCTGGTTGCAAGTCGGAAGTGATATTGACGGCGAAGAAGCAGGTGACTTTTCTGGCTTCTCAGTTTCCCTTTCTCATGATGGCACCCGTGTAGCAATTGGTGCAATCTTAAATGACGGCAATGGTAATGAATCCGGTCATGTGCGTATCTTTGAAGAACTTGGAGATGTTTGGTCACAAGTAGGCAATGACATTGACGGCGAAGAAGCAGAGGACCAATCGGGCTTCTCCGTTTCTCTATCCTCAGATGGAAGCCTCCTGTCGATTGGAGCTCGCTTCAACGATGGCAATGGTGATGAATCCGGCCATGTACGGGTTTACGAAGATATTGACGGTGTCTGGTCACAAGTTGGCAATGACATCAACGGAGAAGCAGCTTTTGACCTATCTGGCAGTTCAGTTTCCCTCTCCCCCAATGGCAACCGCGTGGCGATCGGAGCAATTTTAAATGATATTAACGGAATTGATGTTGGCCATGTGCGGGTCTATGGGAATAGTGGTGGTATCTGGTCGCAAGCTGGCAGCGATATTGACGGTGAAGAAGATTCTGAGCAATTTGGCATTTCTGTATCCCTTTCTGCCACAGGCCGGCGCGTTGCAGTTGGGGCTTTTCAAAGTTCCGCATCCGGTCATGTGCGGGTCTATGATGACGTCACTTTAACTGCCGTCATCCCGGTTGGTCTCGAAGGAAGAAATGGCTTCTACATCAAGTCCGTTTTTGCCGACCAAAAACAACTTTCAGTGACTTACAATTTGCCGTTTTACAATAATATCATCGCAACTTTATACGACCTAAACGGGCGGATAATCTCAAATGACAAAAAATTTTCAAGCAAAGGTTTGAATACGCTGATTTTGGATATCGGAGGTTTACCGACTGGCGTGTATGTCGTTAATCTTTGGAACGGGCAAAGGCAAGTTTCGGAGAAGTTTGTGAGTCCCTAATTTCTGTTAGTGATTAGATTGATAGTGAGAAATATCTTTGAAAGCCCTTTCCTTTTTGAGTGGCAAGGGCTTTTCATTATCTGAGTATTAGATTCATGGTTGACCACAACGAACCCACATATTTTCCAATGACAAAGAAAGTGGCCGCAAACCGAATGTAAACAAAGAGAAAGCGCAATAAAACGGATAGTTTATCCAACGTCCTGACAGAAATACAAAAACCTGGAGGATGACAGCGCCTCTTTTAAATAATTCCTGAGAAGCATTTTCACTTTGCAAAAAAAAAGGAAAATCAGCAGCAGAGGTTTTTATTAAAAAAATTATTATTCCCTTTCTCCTCATTTTCCTTTCTTTGCAATAAAAAAAATTGCTTTTTCAGCCAACACTCAA
>CAZJYF010000682.1:0-2212 GCA_964549665.1 uncultured Saprospiraceae bacterium | reverse complement strand
AAGGCTCTTGGCCCCGATGCTTACCTTCGGGCCATTTTGATTGGCGCCGATAAGCAAATGGTAAATATTGAACCTGACAGCCCGGTTGGACCCGGCATCGCCTTGAACGGTACAATCGCAGTCCTTCCATTTTTGTCGCCAAACTTCTGCATTCGCCAAACGGCAAGCCTTCATGCCCAAATCCTTCGCGGTTTTCAACCTCCTACTGCAATACGTTTGCAATTCATCCGCAGGCAGTTCTCTTGAAGTGGCAATCGTTACAAATTTATTCAGCCCATAAGTAGTACCTCGCTTTGCCTCGAAAGACATCACTTCCGAAATCTTTTCATATTCCGACCGGCAACTGCGTTTCGCCTCCACACCCAATATTTCCAGGCTCGAACCATAGCCTACATGATGCCCCCGGTCTATGGTTTTCATTTCCAAAAACACCGAATCCAAATCGGTTTGCATGGAGACCTCTTTAAGGTGCTTGCTTTTTGCCCACTTCTCCCACTTAGTTTCCGGTGGAAATTCCGTTTCATCCGCATAAATGGGTAGCCGATCGAGGTTGTATCTCTCCCCATCAATTCCGCTTTCGACGCTGATGGCACCGCTGAAATTTTCGGGCGTTATTTGCCCGTGGATGCAACAAAGATGCTGGTCGCTGAAACTGGAAAAACGGATACTTTCATAGCGCGTTCGACGGCCTTGGGGGTCTTCGAAAACGGTGAGGCGATACAACAGGCCTTGCTTCATATCCAAAACCCGGCGATAACTTAGCACCCGGCAACTATTCATATTCAAGGATAGACCGTCGACGAAAATTTTTATAGGCAACCAATCCGGGGCGTTCACCAAATCTACCACGGTGGAATCGTGCTGGTCAAAAATCCCGGCAATATAAGTGCCCGGCAAACTGCCTTTAAACCCTTCTTCCCAAGCCCCGCGCGTTCCCTGATAACCGTTCCCCACCGTAAAAAGGGTTTCGTAAAAATTGACCTTTTCAGGCTGGAAAGTTTTTTCTTCAATCAACCATTCTGGTCCATTCAGACAGCTTGGCAGATCCGAAAACTGCCCTTTTTCAAAGTGCGCCATAGGCTTTGATAATTTGTTTTTCGGTCTCCGGAAGAGGTTTGTAAACAGCCAATTTGCTACCCGTGCAGCGTTGTGCCCCCATTGCATTGCCGTAATAACAGGCCTTGACGAAATCACCCGTTTTCAGGTATCCGAAAGCCAAGCCGCCCGCAAATGAATCCCCGCAACCGGTCGTATCCACCACCCGTTTCACCTTAATTCGCTTGACGAAATGTTCCTGCAATTTTCCAGCTGCATCGTTAAAATAAACCGCACAACCGAACTCGTCTAAGGTGACGTAAACCGCCTTTACCCCCCGTTTGAGGCAATGCTTGGCAAACTTGGGCAGTTCGTCCATCGGCAGCTCCTCCTCTTGTTCCATCTTCGCAGAATCGTATTCTTTCCTGAACCAACTACAGGCTGCTTCTTCCAGATTCATTTTTAAAATATCGATGTAGGGAAGCCACAAATCGCGGTCAATCCAAAATTTTTGCAGGCGTTGTCCGTGGCGGGTGCAGGTATTAGTGGGTCCATGAGCATCGAAAATGACGACGCCCGAACTTTTGGCTTTTAAAAATTTGAGGGTGTCAAGGGAAACCTCAAAGTCCGTAACCGGCACAAAAACAAAAGCCTCGGCATCCAAAATATCGGCCACATCATCGGGGACTATGGGATTCATAAACCCGGTTTGCCGCTCCAGCCTCTTATTCTGATCCACGTATTCCAGCGAAATGACGTCGCCCTGGTCGGCATCCGAGCGAATGTAACTGAGGTCAACATACGGAAAGGGCGACAAATTTTTGCGGATGGGCTTCAGGTCTTTTTTCCGGACATGCGAGACCGGAATCACCTGCGCCCCCTCGCTCATCAAAGTCGATAAGGCGACGACGGGGTAGAGCACACAGCCGTACTTTTTTATCGTCTTTCCCTTGTAGGTGACAATGAGGTCTTTCGGTATAGGCCCCAGGACGGCAATTTTGAAAGCATTGTTCATATTCGTAGGAGGCTATGTTTAATAATTGCCTAAATTAACCCGTCTCCGCCGGAATCCAAAAATAATCGCCGATTTGATGCTGGCTGCCCTTTATCGGGTTTTCAAATTTTCGAGGCTGTCTCAAAAGACCCGATTTGCAAAATTTTTATAATTTGGTAAATC
>CAZJYF010000681.1:0-2220 GCA_964549665.1 uncultured Saprospiraceae bacterium | reverse complement strand
GGACAAAAACCCCTCCTTTGAGACGGCAACTGAAAAGAATTTTAGCCTTGAATGTTTCTTTTGAAGGAAGGGCGATTTTGAATTTCCGTGCAGGATTCTTGCCGCAAGAGGAGCTGCAAAAGCGAATATTGGAGCTTTGCGAAGGGACGGAATTTGAGGGGGAAAAAATTTTTGAATGTTGCTTTGAAAAGGAAGCGTAAACTTTAAAGGCACTATCAATTCGTTGCAAAAAGCTATTCGGAATTACTCTTCAGCGACCTCCTCCATTTTAATCCCCAAACTGTGCATTGCCCTTTCGGAAGCCGTTTGTTCGGCACTTTTTTTATTGAAGTCATCTGCCGTAGCCAATTTTTTCCCATCAATCAAAACCGCCACTTTGAAGCGGTCCCGCTTTTCGAATTTATAGCGAGCTACGAGTTTGTAAGTGACCAACTGCCCGTTTTTCTGGCACCATTCCAACAATTGACTTTTGTAATTATCATCGAAACTCTCAAGTTCATGCACATCGATATAATTTCTCAAAAGTTTGCGAATGATGTAGTGCTTCGTCTTATTGTACCCCCTTTCCAAATAGACGGCCCCCACTAAGGCTTCCACGGCATTGCCCAACATGGAACGACTCAGGCGGGTGTGGTTGTACTCCTGCAGGAGCATATCTAAGCCCATTTTGTCCCCAATATTATTGAGTGATTTGCGCTTGACGATTTTGGAGCGCATCTTGGTCAGGAAGCCTTCGTTGGCGTTGGGATATTTTTTAAAAAGATATTCGGCTACGATAGTGCCGAGTACGGCATCGCCCAAATACTCCAATCGCTCGTTGTTTTGACTGCCATAAGTCTTATCGGGTGCATTCGATTTGTGCGAAAAGGCGAGTTTGAAAATAGACAGATTGACCGGGACAAAGCCCACCAAGGGTCTCAATTTTCGGGCAAATTCTTTGTCTTTAGACAAAAAATAGTTGTAAATTTTTATAATAATCCGCAGGAACAAGGGTCAAGGATTTTTTTGAATTAGTAATAAAAAAAATTCTCACAATAGCAATTCCCTTACCATTGTGCTAATGATATCCGATTGTTCACCCCTTCTTTTGTGTTTTATAACGAATTGAAAATCAAGGAGATAAGGAATATGAAAATCTGCGGGTTACGAGTAAATCAATGATTTGTAACTTCAAAAAAGGACCCGTAACTCACATCCCGGACTTTTTATCTGGGAAAACTCATCAGTTGTGAATTGCAAAATTATCTCCTAATTTTCAAACTTTTTAATAATGACGGAGGCATTGTGCCCTCCAAATCCGAAGGTATTACTCAGTATGGCTGAAACCTTCCGCTCCTCTGCTTCATTGAATGTTAAATTCAAGCGGCTGTCCAAGGCAGGGTCATCCGTGAAGTGGTTGATGGTTGGCGGCACAAAGTTATGATTTATTGCCAAAATAGAAGCAATCGCTTCAATGGCCCCTGCAGCGCCAAGCAAATGCCCGGTCATAGATTTTGTTGAACTGATGTTCAAGTCATATGCCGCTTCCCCAAAAACTTGTTGGATGGCTTTCACTTCGGCAATATCACCCAGGGGGGTGGAAGTGCCATGAACGTTCACATAGTCAATATCTTCTGGCTTCATATGTGCCTCACTCAATGCCAACCTCATAACATTGCTAGCTCCCAATCCATCGGGATGGGGGGCCGTGATATGGTAGGCATCCGCCGTGGCAGCTGCACCGACCATCTCGGCATAAATTTTGGCCCCTCGCTTTCGAGCATGTTCCAATTCTTCCAAAACGATAGCTCCTCCGCCTTCTCCAAGAACAAAACCATCCCTGTCCAAATCAAAGGGACGGGAGGCTGTTTCAGGAGCATCATTGCGGGTTGAAAGAGCTTTCATGGCACCAAATCCTCCAACACCCACTTTGGTGATGGCGGCTTCGGCCCCTCCTGTTATAATGATATCGTTTCGCCCGATTCGAATGTAGTCGAAACCATTCATCATGGCATGGGTGGAAGAGGCACATGCAGAAACGGTAGCATAATTGATGCCGCGGAAACCATATTTTATGGAGATATAACCGGGGGCAATGTCACATATCATTTTGGGTATCATGAAGGGGTTGTATCGCGGTATGCCATTACCTGTTGCGAACTCTTCGATTTCCTTTTCTAATGATCGCAATCCCCCAATACCGGAAGCAAAAATTACGCCTACACGGTCCAAATTCAATTT
>CAZJYF010000680.1:0-2230 GCA_964549665.1 uncultured Saprospiraceae bacterium | reverse complement strand
TTCCTGCCCAATATAGACGTGGCAGAAGCCTCTGATTTTCTGTTGATTATACCCCAATAACGCCCGCTCTTCGAACCGCCTAATGCGCAGCATTAATTCGTACCAACCGAGGTACATCGCCTTGCTGTACTTCTTCACCGGCTTGGCGTTTCTCTTTTTTTCAGATTTTGTTTTTCCCGCAGCTACATCCATTTTGGATTGATTATTTATGTGGGCAACTATTTGATGAAGTGGATTTAATCTCCTTGAATTCTCCCTTCCTGAAATAATTACGGATAATTAAAAGATATGCAAAAGTAGGTGTTTTTATTAAATTCTTTTTTTTTGGAAATGGAATTCCCACGTCTTTCCTGAAACATTCAAATGACGGGCAAATTGAATTTCACTCCATATCCGTTGATTTTTATCTTTACATTTGATAGGCTGTTTTTTTTACGAACCACTTGTGAGGTTAACCAGAAAAAAAAGCTGTCAAACTTATCAAACCTTTCAGGCTCATCAGACTGACAAAGCTCATATTGACCAATTTTAAAAACTACGAATTGCAGTCGCTGGAATTCTCCGGGGCCTTAAATTGCTTCGTCGGGATGAATGGGATGGGCAAAACCAACCTACTCGATGCCATCTATTATTGCTGCATGGGAAAGAGCCATTTTGGAGGACAGGACCGCAATGTCGTTCGGCATGACGCAACTTTTTTCCGGCTTGAAGCGCATTTTTCAAAAAAAGAAAAAAAAGAAAAAATCGTTGCCAAAGTAATCCCTGGAAAGCAAAAAGTTCTAGAGCGCAATGACGTCCCTTATCAACGACTTGCCGAACATGTGGGAGGTTTTCCCGTCGTTATTATTGCACCCGGAGACACTGCCTTGGCATTGGATGGCAGTGAGGAACGGAGGCGATTTGCAGATAATACCCTCTCTCAACTCGACCGTCAGTATTTGCTCCAATTAATTACTTACAACAAAGTTTTAAAACTGCGCAATATCGCTCTGAAACAATTTGCTACTCACAAGCGATTTGATGCTTCTTTGTTGACTGCCTTAACCAATCAGCTCCTTGAACCCGCCTTAATTATACACGAAAAAAGAACGGAATTTGTAAAAAAACTGCGCCCCGTTTTCAATGGTTTTTACCAAATCATTTCAGGGGAAGCCGAAATCGTTGATTGCCAATATGATTCAAAATTGACTGGTCAGAATTTTTCAGCACTATTAAGGGAATCGACTGAAAAAGATCGCCTTTTACAGCGAACCACAGTGGGTGTCCACAAGGACGATTTGATTTTTACCATCAATGGCTTTCCTTTGAAACGGTTTGCTTCTCAGGGGCAATTGAAGTCGTATGTGCTGGCTCTGAAACTGGCGCAATACGAACTGCTGAAAAAAGAAAAAAAAGTGCTGCCTATTCTGCTTTTGGACGATATTTTTGATAAATTGGACAGTAGCCGGGTTGAGCATTTGATAGGGCTAATGCTGAAAAAGGACTTTGGGCAGATTTTTATTACCGACACCCACCAAAGCAGGGTGGAAGAAATTGTGAAAAACTTTGGTTTGGGCTATAAAGTTTTCAAAATCGAGCGAGGGGCAGCTTTGGCAAACTAATCCTTTTCCAGTTGATTTTCAATTCACTAATAAAACGATTTTATGCTACCTAAAAACGATATGCTGCTGAAAGAAATCCTTCGGGAAATGGTTGATGTTTATAAGCTGAAAAATAAATTGTATCAAACCAAAATAAGGAAAGTATGGTCTGAAATGATGGGAACTACCATTAATTCATTCACAAAAGAAATCAAACTGCGCCGAAAAAAAATTTATATCACGATAGAGTCTGCCCCTTTGAGACAGGAATTGAGTTATTCCAAAGAGAAAATCAAAAAAGTGCTGAATGAAGAACTGGGTGAAGCCTATATCGAAGAGGT
This sequence comes from uncultured Saprospiraceae bacterium, assembly GCA_964549665.1. GTDB lineage: Bacteria > Bacteroidota > Bacteroidia > Chitinophagales > Saprospiraceae > CAZJYF01. The sequence goes on along the minus strand of CAZJYF010000680.1, from coordinate 309 downwards.
GATTATCCGCTAGAGCCCAGCGCAGTTGGTTGACTCATATAATGCTTAGCAACTTTTGTCTTTTTTCAAGTCGAAGAAGGTAAAACTTACCTGCCATTCAATGCACCAACTTCCGACAAAATACCTGCTGCCTGCTGACGACTGAACTGTTCGGTGGGTGGTTTGGTTTTTGCAAAGAATCCGGAGGATAAATAACTTTACTTGAATGAAAGCGTTAATTTTGGAGCTTTATTTTTCAATTTTAAAAAGTAAATTATGAAAATGCAATTGTTAATACCTATCTGTCTTATCGTCGTTCAGGGAGCCGTT
>CAZJYF010000679.1:0-2230 GCA_964549665.1 uncultured Saprospiraceae bacterium | reverse complement strand
GGGGCGGAAGCTAGGCTCCTAAAAAATGTTCTTATCTCATTTCTATAAACGGGATCAGGGCTAAAGCCCTTGCAAATCGAACTCATACATGTCTTCCCTCATTTTGTTACACACTCTTATCCAATAACTCCTGCCAGTGTGGCAATAAAAAAACCTCGATAGAAATTTCTCTCCATCGAGGTTTTATTGTTTGTTGACCCACTAGGATTCGAACCTAGACCGGCAGGACCAAAACCTGCTGTGCTACCTTTACACCATGGGTCAATTCAATTTTTTTGCGGGGGCAAATTTATAACAATTTTCACTTCCTGTAAAGTTCCTCGAATTTTTTTTACGGGAACTGCTCAAAACAGAGACAACAATCAGGCAACCAATGGCAATTTCCCTTCCAATTTTGCAGCAAAGGTATCGTCGTTCAACACATCGTACAAATATTCGTGATATTCCGGAAAATCGGGCAGGTTGTTGTGTCCGGCATCTTCAATTTTAAAAATTTCCAGAAAACCGCTCGCTGCTTTTTGGAGCATCTCACTTTGCCGGAAGGGAATCAGGCGGTCTTTGCTTCCGTGAAAAATAAATATGGGGCAGGTGACTTTTTTGATGAAACGGTCAGTGCGGATTTTGTATTTCAACAACCAATTTAGTGGCAGGAAGAAGGCGAATCGTTTAATGTTGTAAAAAAAACTGAAATAAGGGGAGTCCAAAATCAACATCTTCGGATTGTTCCACGAAGCGAGTCTGGTGGCGATGCCGCTGCCCCAAGACCTCCCGTACAACACGATTTCTTCTTGCCGGTACTTCCCCTGAAGCCATTTGTAAATGTGCTGCGCATCGTTGTAAAGCATTGCTTCCGTTCGCTTACCTGAGCTTTTGCCGAAACCGCGATAGTCAACGATGAAAAAATCGTAGCCCTTGCTGACAAAATCTTTGGCGAACTTTCCCCAGCCTTTCACACTCTTGGAATTGCCTTTCAGATAAAAAATCACGCCCTTCGCATTCGGAACCCTGAAATGCAAGCCATTGATATACCCGTCATCTTCCATTTCAAAATGGACCTCTTCAAAAGGGAAAGCATAGCGGTATTGAAAGGTTTTTGGTAAGATTTCCGGGCGGAAGAAAAAGAAGTCTTGCAGGAAGTAAAATAGCAGGCATAACAGAACATAACAAATTCCTGCCACCATGAGTACATGTATCCAATTCATTTCTAAGGTAGATTGAGATGATGGATGGTCGGGGTATTAAAATTTGTCACCAAAAGAAGAAACAAACTCGATCAGCCCATCTCCGAAACCACTTCTTTCACTTCGGGAACCATCCGCTTCATCATGCCCTCGATGCCTGCCTGCAAGGTAACCGTAGAAGACGGACAACCGCTGCATGCACCTTGCATAACCACCGTCACCCGCCCGTTTTTATAAGATTTGAATTCAATGTTACCACCGTCCATCTCAACGGCGGGCTTTACGTAAGTTTCTATCAGCTCTTTAATTTTTGTGACGATTTCGGAATCTTCTTCCGAATATTGATGGCTGGTTTCTTCTTCGGCATCTATCTTTACCATCGCTGCCGCAAATCCATCTTTTACAATTTCCTTTCCATCTTCGACATATTTCTTGATGAATTCCTTCAACTTGAACATGATGTCTTCCCAATCGTAGTTGAATTCTTTGGTTATGGTGACGAAATTATTGCAAATATAAACTCCACGAACGTAAGGTAGCTCAAATAACTCGGTGGCCAGTTGAGACCACTCTTTGGCTAAAACTTCTTCACGAAAATCGGCCGTGCCCCGGTAAAGCATTCGGTTCGTCACGAATTTTAGCGATTCCGGATTAGGGGTTTGCTCCGTGTAGAGCATAATTGGACTATTTGCTATTGTCTCCATGATTGTAAAATTTTCTTATTTGGAATTAATCTACAAAGGTAACACAAAAAATTATCAAAGAGTGAAATTAATTGGGTGTAGAGAAAAGGCACCTCCATGTTGGAGAAAGGATTATTGAGAATGAAGAATTTACGAAAAATAGTGCTGTGTTCAATTGCAAGTAGGAATGTTTTTCCCTTATGGTACTACTACCATTTTAGTGGTAACGCCTAAATGCGATAGTGCTTTAATGACTTAATGCTTCAATAGAAATGTGTGAATATAAAATTTTCGGATGAATTCATACTTTACAAGGATTGTTAGCCAAGCTAAAACAAATAAGGATTAGTAAACTCATGTCACGCA
>CAZJYF010000678.1:2125-2232 GCA_964549665.1 uncultured Saprospiraceae bacterium | reverse complement strand
TAGCGCACCTGCTTTGGGAGCAGGGGGCCGCAGGTTCGAATCCTGCTACCCCGACAATAAAAAAAAGAAGGAGTTGTGAGTGTTTCTCGCGATTCCTTTTTCAATTG
>CAZJYF010000678.1:0-2025 GCA_964549665.1 uncultured Saprospiraceae bacterium | reverse complement strand
GAAAAACCAGGAAGAGAGGGCAGCGCATCCCGACAGGAGTCGGGAGGGTCGCAGGTTCGAATCCTGCTACCCCGGCAATAAAAAAAAGAAGGAGTTGTGAGTGTTTCTCGCGATTCCTTTTTCAATTGGAAAAACCAGGAAGAGAGGGCAGCGCATCCCGACAGGAGTCGGGAGGGTCGCAGGATCGAATCCTGCTACCCCGACAATAAAAAAAAGAAGGAGTTGTGAGCGTTTCTCGCGACTTCTTTTTCAATTGTAAAAACCTGTAAGAGAGGGCAGCGAAAGTCGAAATTTCTCGCTCACTTGGAAGGGTCTAAAACCAAAGACATCTTTATTTCTTTTTCATCCCGCAGCAAATGGACGATGACGGAATCACCGGGTTTGTGATTTTCCAAAATGAGAACCAAATCGTTACTGGATTTGACTTTTTCATCGTCGATTCCAACGATGATATCTCCCAAAATAATGTTTCCAGAACGGTCCCGGCGTGTGGGGTGGAGGCCTGCCTTTTCAGCTGCCCCATTTTTACGGATATCGATGATGAGGGCACCGTTTAAGCCAAGACGCTTGGTAATTCTTTTGCTGGCTAGTTCGACCCCCAAAGAAGGGCGTTTAATGTGACCATACAAAACGAGTTCGGGAACGACCCAGCTTAGTACATCTACAGGGATGGAAAAACCAATGCCAGCGTAAGCTCCGGATGGGCTATAAATGGCAGTGTTTACGCCAATCAATCTGCCGGAGGAATCGAGTAAAGGACCACCTGAATTGCCTGGGTTTATAGCAGCGTCGGTTTGTATGACGTTTCGAATAGGAATGCCGGAAACAGATTTTATTTCCCTTCCAAGAGCGCTAATGATGCCGGTGGTAAGTGTTTGGTCAAGTCCAAATGGATTGCCAATGGCATAAACCGATTGCCCCACCCGGAGGTTTTCTGACTTTCCAATTGGAATTGGAAAAAGGAGTTCTGAGGGAGCTTCAATTTCCAAAACTGCCAGGTCTTTTTCTGGTGCTGCCCCAATTAATTTTGCCTGCCAAGTGCTTCTGTCTGCAAGGGTGACGGTTGCTTTGTCGGCATTTTGAATGACGTGGTAGTTGGTGACGACGTGCCCATTTTTGTCCCACACGAAACCCGAACCGGTTCCCGTTGGTATTTCGGTTACGTTGCGACTCCAAAAATCCATCCTGACGTCAGAGGTAGTAATAAAAGCGACGGAAGGGGACTGCTCTTCAAATATTTTGATGGTAGTCAATTCCTGCTTGTTTAGGCCCTTTCCAGGGGTTTCTTCCCGGGTGATTTCCTCAATTTTCGTTGGTTTTTGGGTAATCGAATCGCCATCCTGCCAAGAAACTCCGGTGGCGAACCCTACCCCTAACAATAAAACACCTAATAACAATCGAACGAATTTATTCATTATTGACAGTTTTGAGTTGAATGGGTTTTAAAAATTTAGACCAAGCATTTCGACAAATTCGAATTACATAATAAATGCTTCCAGCTAAATAAACGAGTCGCACAATATTTATTTTTTCTCAAACTTTATTTTTCCTCCCACCATCGTCATCAGCACTTCCGTTTTCAAAATAGCTTCTCTCGAACAAGTCGTCAAATCATTTGAAAGCACAACAATATCTGCCAGTTTACCCGCCTCCAGCGAACCTTTGTCCTTTTCCTCGAAAGCAGCGTAAGCATTGGCAAAGGTGTAGGAATAAATGGCTTCTTTCCTGCTCATTTTTTGTTCGGGGAAAAATTCCATCCCATTATCGGCTCGCTGCCGGGTGACGGTGGCGTCGCGACCGGCGGCGGCCGCGGCGATGGCGGCGGTCAGCCGGGCAGCCGCGGCGACGGTACCGGCGGCGGCGGCCGCGACGCCGCAACGCAGTGGTCGCCGGTGGCGTCGCTGGGGCGGCAAGCAGCGGCAGGCGGCGCGGCGGCTAGCGCTGCGGATACCGCGCCGCCACAGCGGGCCAGCGGGCTGATCGACCTCCGGATATAGGAGCAGAGCATGGAAATCGGTAACAGCT
>CAZJYF010000677.1:0-2240 GCA_964549665.1 uncultured Saprospiraceae bacterium | reverse complement strand
TAAGCCGGGCGGCAAGGGTCCTCCCGGTCTTCCCAGCGATAGTCGGCATAGTAACCGTTGATTCCGTACCACCCACCCCAAAAACTTTCGATTTCAGCCCCTTCCGGTTGGTCTGCCTCCAGGACCGTCAGGTTTTTTTCCTCTGAACTTTCAGCAGAAGTACCGCAAAACCAGGTCGAATATTCGGGACGGAAACCGATGCGCAATTGGTAAATGGCATTTTGGTCATGCTCCATTAGTTTGCTCAAATCAAGTGCGTAGCGAGTCCAGGAAGTAGTGTTGGCATTGGGATTTAGGTTTTTCAACGGAACCTTTTCCTGCAAAATGACCCGCCCGACCCGCTGCATATCGTAATTTCCGTCCAATTCATTGGTCTGCAAAAATTGAAGAATATTGTTGTCAAAAATTTTAAAAACTTCCACCTCAACTGCGTTTAAACTCACTGCTTCGAAGGGGAATATCAAGCCCTCTGAATTGGGCAGAATAACGCCTCTGCCGACCAAGCGCACACCCGGTTTCATTTCTTCGAAAGCCACTGTCCAAATGCTTGGCTTTTCCATCCGGGTTTTATTGGAATTTTTAATTCCGGGATGCACTCGAATAGTGTGGGTTCCCGTCAGGCGGCTAGCTGGATAAATCCGAATTCCGTTTCCCTCAATCGTGAAATCCAACTTCCCTGAATAGTCGCTTATGCCCACCAAGCCACCCAAATCCTGAGCCTTTTGCAAGGGGTCTGAGAAGTGTAGACGGATATATTGAGTGCTCTGCTGAACAACCTGCACATCCGTAACTTTAAAATCGCCCAAAGCCGGAATTTCGACTTCCCTTCTTCCTTTTTTGTCAACATTCAGCGCATCCCCGTTCCAGGAAAGCGCCACTTTTGACATTTTGTTTTTCCTTCGGATGCCCGATATTTGGAATCGATGTTCCCTCCCTTCCCCAGAATGTTCCCAACTAAATTCCAATTTGCTGCCGCTTTGTTCTGCATTCAAGGTGTTCTCAACTTCCTCATTGTCGGCAACATCGGTCGTATAAATTGTACCAATTAATTGTTGTTTAGACAAATCGCGGGGGTTTTGCGCCTGCAATCCTTCTAATTCCACACTGAAACCCTGGTCTCTGGTTCTGAAATCGAAGGTAAACTCTGCGGAGGCACCCCCAGCATTAGAAAACAGCTTTTTTAAAAGCACCGTCCCGATGAAGGAAGTGCCCGATTTCAAATATTTTGATGGCTCAAAAACCAAGGTCTTATCGTCTTCCCAACTCGCCTGACCCGAGATGCCCGGTTTAAACCGGATGATTCCCTCCGTGTTTTTTCCAATTTCTTCCTCCCCCACAGCAGCACTTGTAAAACGCACCCTGATAGGGTCCGATTTGGAGATTATGCCAGAGGTATAAGCATACACATAAGAACTAACACCTGCAGGCAATTGCCCTGTGTGTTCCTTTTGTTTACAGGAAATGAAGCAAAGCACAAAGAGCCAATTAAAAGCAATAAAAGGAACGCTTTTTTTAAAAAAAATGGAAACCATGGCGGGTCGTTTTTAAAAGGTTTTTTGAATTTTTAAAATTTGATGCAAAATAGGTCATTTTTTGTAAACAAGGATATCCGATTCACGAAAACTAAATTCTGACCTGCGGGTTCATTTACTACCTATCGAATGAAAGATTTCTTGACCACCGTAGTCTCTCTTTCTTCAACGAGATAAAGGATGGTTTCGAAATTGAAGAATTTATGTAAACTTTAATTTAGCTTTGTTCCGCTATAATTCGGTTTTTTGACTCTTAATACCCGGTTGTAAAACTTGTTTTAGCAACCTGGAGCGGAAGTTTGGTGCTTCAATACCACCGACTGAATGACATTCTCAAACCACCCGGCATGAAAAAAAAATGGGTCCAAATAGTCTCTACCGGCGCCATTCTGGTTATCGGCAGCTTCTTGTTGGTTCAAACCGACATACTAAAATTCGGAAAAGATAAAAACCTCGAATCCGATTCATCAAAATTGTCCACTGCCCAATCGTCACAAGCAATTGCCAAGAAATATTCCGTCAAAAAAATTCCCGTCAAAGCAATGATTGTCAACCCCACCGCCTTGAGAGATTTCATTGTCGTAAACGGTTCAACCCAACCCATGGAGGAGGTTGATATAAGCAGTGAAGTATCCGGCAAAGTGTCTGAAATTCTTTTCTCTGAAGGCAGCCGGGTGAAAAAGGGGCAACTCCTGGTGCGGCTAAATG
>CAZJYF010000676.1:0-2262 GCA_964549665.1 uncultured Saprospiraceae bacterium | reverse complement strand
GCGAAATAATAAATCCTATCGCGCAGATGTTTTAGCTGCCAATTTCTCTACCAAAACTTATCGCATAAAAATTAATGGCAGCACCTATGTGGTCAACATTGCCGACCATCACGACCTCCTGGTTAAAAAATGGGGACTAGCCGGTGCTTCGGGTAAAAAGATAAAAAACATAAAAGCTCCTATGCCCGGCATGGTAGTGGAGGTTTCCGCCGAAGTGGGTCAGCAGGTTTCCAAGGGCGATCCCCTCCTCATTTTAGAAGCCATGAAAATGGAGAATGTTTTGAAATCGCCTGGCGAGGGGAAGGTAAAGGCTGTTTTTGTGGAGAAAGGGACTGCTGTTGACAAAAATCAATTGCTCATAGAAATGCAATGAGTTTGTTACAAAATGGGGGATTTATATGAAAAACTATGACCTGCCTTCCTTGGAAAAGTCTTGTTCCGTGAAACGAGGTGACCTCTTTTTTTTGTTGGAATTTTTTCTTTAGCATCACAAATTCGTTGAATTATCCTGCTCCTATATTTTTCATATTAGCTTTCCCTGTTTGTTTAACACCCAAATAGAATGGGAATAGGTGGGGCATCAAATAGGGTCTTCAATCCTCTTTTTATACCCAAATTGCAAATAAAAAAATGCAAGCAAGGTAATAGCTGCCGCCGCAAAATAGGTGTGCCCAAAATTGTGCGGGTCATTGGCATAAATCCATCCTGAGCCTAAAGCACCTAGTCCAATTCCAATTTCCAACGCAATATAAATCGTTGCCATCGCCCGCCCGCGATGCGCTTCGGAACTTCGGTCAACCGCCCATGCAAAAACGGCGGGGGCAGCGATGCCGGTTGAAAAGCCGAGGGCGCCCGAGGCGGTCAGTAACCAAAGCGGCGTGTGGGACAATCCTATCAAAACCATCGAAATCGCGACCAAAACGGTGGCTACTTTGATGACCGGCACCCTGCCGTATTTGTCGGAAACCTTTCCGGCGACAAATCGTGAAAACAAGGAGCAAAAAGTGAAGCTGGTAAAGAAAAACCCTTTGTTCGTCAAGCCCAAATATTCACTTTGATCCGGACTGATAGTCAAAACTACACCGAAGCTGAGATAGACCAACAAGGTGATGATGGATGGCGGGATGGCTTCTTTATCCAAAATCTGGTCCCGTGAAATCCGCAACAATCCGGGGCGAAAAGCTTGGCGGTCTTTTAGCGTTTCTTTCATCCGAAACAATATCAGCACTGATATTAAAGCAAGACCGGAAGACGCGTAAAACATGACATCCATCGAAAAGGCTTGTGCCAGAAAACTGCCAAGGGGGGGAGCCATGGATGCACCGATATTCATGCTGATGCCCAAAATTCCCATGGCTTCTCCCCGCCGATGAACGGGAACGATATCGGCCACATAGGCTGTTGATGCCGTTGGCTTGAAGCCGGTCGAAAAGCCGTGCAACAGACGAAGCAATAGAAAGCCCGAAACACTCGTCAATAAAGGATAAAACAAACTGCACACAACGCATACCAAAGCGCCGATAATCATCACGGGCACTCTACCGACGGTGTCGGTCAGCCTTCCGCTGAAGGGTCTGGATATTCCGGCAGTGAGGGTGAAAAGAGAAATGATCAGCCCCTTGTATTCCGCCCCACCCAACTGCGTCAGATAGTTCGGCAGTTCGGGTATTATCATCGTAAAACTGCCTGCAAAGAGGACATGACTTAGGCAAAGCAAGGCAAATTGGAAAGTGTAAAGTGGCCGGGATTTCAAATCCATCCGCAAAAATAGAAGGTTCTTTCCTTTTTGTTACAAACTGACGTAAATTCAGAAAATTTTCTACAATTTACCTTCAAAATGGAAGAAATCATTGGTCAGGTCGAGCGCCTCACTTTCCGGAATCCCGACAACGGCTGGCCGGTCGACCGCCTGAAAGAACCGAAGAAGCCGGAGTTGCCAACCGTCGTCGGAATGATGACCTCCGTGCGGTTGGGAGAGACGGTGGGTTGTAATAGGCATTGGTCATATTCGCCGGGGAGTTGTTTTCATAGGTGGAATTTATTGGAACGCAATCGTCTTCTAAAACAGGAAACTTCTAGTTACTGGGCGTTTTAAAACAAAAATCTAATTCATCAGCAGAGACAAATAAAAACTTCCAAACAACAATCCGCTGTAAATCAAATAATTCCGCACAGGGACGTAATCGCGCAACGGAATTTTTAAAACCATGAATTCGTTAATGTGAAATATTTTACATGCTTATATGCGAAATGGTAACCATA
>CAZJYF010000675.1:0-2271 GCA_964549665.1 uncultured Saprospiraceae bacterium | reverse complement strand
CATCCGTATCGAATGCTTTAATTTTCAGGTTGGTGGTGTCGGCTTTTGCCGAAAAGGCGCCAAAACTGAACAGGCGGGAGCGCATACTCGCTTTGTCCCAATCTAACAACCCCCTGCCTTTTAGTCCGTCGGGGGTGAGAATCAGCAAGCCTTTCAGGGTATGCACGCCTTGCCCGAACAGCTCAAAAGGCGCTTCTTTGGAACGGACGTACATGCTGTCGTTGTAGGGCAACCAATTGATTTTCACATCGAAGCCTTTGACGTTCGGCACCACAATCGGTCCTTCCGGATTTTCCTCCATGTCGAAGTTTTTGGCGCTGCCGGTTAGCTGTTTTGGTTTAAAAACAAAATCCTCCGAATAAATATCCGCCCCCAAATAACTCATGGTTCCACGTCCCAAAAACCCTTCGTTGCTCAGGCTTATTTCGCCCCTGTACCTGCCTTTTCCCTGATAGGAGGGGAAGCCTCCCATTGGAGTTTGGCTAATGAAACCGAGGGATTCGTCTTCTTGTGGAAGGATGGTTTCCTCAAAGGGCGGAAAAATATCTGCCGAGACCATCGTTCCCTTAAAATGGACGTCCTGCCTGCCAAAGCGGTCCAGGTGATTGAAACTAAAGGGGGCAAGTTGGAAATAAAAAGAATCCCGCCGGTAAACCCCTTCCTGCGTGTCTTCATTGTCGTAATAAACGAAGGAGGGCTGCTTGCTTTGCAAGGACGGAAACATCGGAATGTCTTCCCGCCCGGATTTGTTGGAAGGAGCGTCGATCAACAAAACGCCATTTAAATGCTCGATTCGGGAGGCCATGGAGAGGGCTTCCACTTTGCCTTTCTCGTCGACGTCGGCCGTCGGAATAAAAAGGTCAAAAAAGCGCACCGAATCCATTTCAATTTGAAATTTATCGTATTTGAAATGAAAATCTTTTCCGAAGAAGGACCCAAAGCCTGCAAACACCTTCCCGTCAAAATCCATGTTCCGGTTTTGCTTCAACTTTACGGCTCTCGCGAAGGGCAGCACACCCACCTTTTGCTTCGAGCTGAAACGCACATTCCGCACCCCAAAAATGGAAATGGTGTTGTCCTTTAAATCCAAAATAGCATTGGTGCTGGGAGTCTCCGAACGAATCCGGAGCAGGTCATAATCCACGTTTTTTTGGGCGGCATCGGCGTAATGAAAAATTTTATCTTTCAGTTCTACTTTATGCGTTTCCGCATCGTAATTGATAAACCCCTTGGCAACCAGGTCATACAAAAGCGAAGTGATGTTTTCGACCGTAAATTTGGGGTTCAACCGTTCGGCGAGATAATTCGCATCCAACACGCGTTCCCCTGTTTCATCATGCGCGACTTTCATCAGGGCGATGGGGTTGGTAGTTGAAATGTTTTGGAGGCGCTGATAATCTTTTTCCTCAAAATATTTCAAAGATTCAAACACAACCGGAACGGCATTTTCGTGAAAGGGGAGACTGTGTTTCCCAATAAAAACCGAATCGGATTGCAAATGGTATTCAATTTTTTCGGCATCGATATTGACCTGATGCAACGAATTGTAAAAAGGGTTTCGGTCGCTGCCCCTTTTCCCTCTCGACAGCAACAGCACCTTCGATGGAATGTCAAAACGCAAATTTACAGAAGGGTGATACAGCGAATCCTTTCCGAAAAAAACCGTCGCTTCTACTCCTTCTCCGACAATCCGCTCCTCTCTGCGAATCGTAAATAATTCTGCCAATCCTTTGAAAGTCAAATGCTTGCGATCATTGAAAATGGTTATTTCAGCCTTGTTCGCCTTCGAGCCAAATCCATAAACCGTCAGTCCATTTAAACGGAATCCACCCGTGTAATGAATCCCTTTGCCAAAATTATTAATCGCGACGACCTCTTTCTTCGACTCGAAGCGCGGGTACGATCCCTCCGTCGCTTTATTGGAGGAAACGAGTTTGTCGCTGAATTTTCCTTCCACGGCTTTATTGCCAAAATACAAAGGATAGTGCATCTTGGCGAGGGAGGCTTCGTACAGGCTTTTCTTAACCTGCAGTTCGTAGGCTATTAACTCTGCGTAAACATCATCACCCAATTCGAAGCGCCTCCAATACACCTTGCCCCCTTTGCCTTTCCAAAGCTGTTTCACCGGCAAAAAGATACCCGAAGTCTCCTCGATTTGGAGAGAATCGTTTCCCCGCACCGCTACTAAATCGGAGTGGGTGAATTCTACAATTGGTTCTTTGTCTTTAAATTTAAACGCGTTTTTACCACCGTAAACGAACCAACTCGTTC
>CAZJYF010000674.1:0-2276 GCA_964549665.1 uncultured Saprospiraceae bacterium | reverse complement strand
ATCCGCCTTTTCAACGAAAGTTCGGGCATTTTCTAATCGGGAACTATAAGTGCTGAGGTCATCTTCGAGGGATTGTTGGTCGCCAATGTCGACGAATAGTTGCTCAAAAAGGCCCATTTCTGAAAGCGCATCTACAGGAATCAACATCCCTGCCTGAAGCATTATTTGCAACAGACCGACGGATTTCATCAAAATGGATTTTCCCCCTGCATTCGGACCACTCACCACCACAATGCGGTTGTTGCCGAACAATGTCAGGTCAAAGGGAACTGTTTCTTTTCCCAAATTTTTGTTTTTCAACAGCAAAAGGGGATGCCGCCCCATCTGAATGCCTAGGCAGGGCTTGGCGCTTATCTTGGGCATTTCTGCGCTCATCATCAACGCCACCCTGGCTTTTGCCCGAATGACATCAAAGCGGACAAGAAGTGATTGGTAGGAGCCAATTAAGGGGACGTATGGTCGCAAAATTGCGCTCAATTCTTTCAAAATGCGATAAATTTCCCGCTTCTGTTCCGTTTGCAAATCGAAGATGTCGTTGTTGATTTCGATGATGGGTTCCGGTTCGAGAAAGGCGGTCTTACCGGTAGCCGATTCGTCGTGGATGATGCCCCTGATTTTGCGTTTGTGTTCAGCTGGCACACTCAGCACCCGGCGACCGTTTCTGAAACTTTCCACGTTGTCCGTCAACCAGCCTTTATTGCGGTATTGATTGATGAGGCTGCGAAATTGTCTTTCGAGTTCTCTTTGCTTAGCAAGGATGGCTTTGCGTATTTTCAACAAGCCCGGAGAAGCATCGGGGCGGATGTCCCCATTTTCATCGATTACCTTCTCGATGGCATCTATCAGCCCTTGGTCAAACGAAATGGGGCGAACGATTTCGTACAGCGAAGGGTAAACCTCCTTCCGTTCTGCATTGAAGAAACCAAGCATTTCCCGCACACAACACATTGCAGCATTGATGCGCTTCAAACCTTCTTCCGGCAATACGAAATCTTCCACCGCCAACATCCTCAGGTCCTCCCCAAGGTCAGCGTAATTTTTTATCGGGAAGGAGTCGTTCTTATCAAAGCACCCTTTGAATTCATTAACTTCCTGTAGGCAGGCTTCGATAATGGATTTTTCAGTCTCCAAACAAAGACTGCGGATTTGCTCCTTTCCCAACTCTCCCAAGCACTCCTTTTCCAACAAATCGAGAATTTTGTCAAATTCCAATTTCTCAAATAAATCATGAGGTTCCAGTCGCATCTTTTTGTCAGTCATTGGTCAATGTTCTCTTTGATCCACTTTTGTCAAGATTTACTAAATCAGGTAGATTTCGCAAATCAATGGCATTGGTCATTATTGGAATCCATTCAATCTAGGAAAAACGCCTTTCCGCATGCAAATTTACGGCTATTGGAACAACCTCCAAAGACCAAAATCGTTCCCACGTTAAGCAGACAACAAATTAGCATTGAAAACTAAACTATTTTTGTGAAAATTTTGATGATGAAAAAATCCTTTTTGATTCCCCTTGCCGTTGGAGTAGTTCTAATAATGGGTTGCAAAAATAAAAAAGACGAGCAGCTAGTGATACCTCCCGCTCCACCTATCAATTTTGAAAAACTCGAAGTTGGGCAAAAAAGCCGGTACATCCTTTTCCAAGGAAAAAATTACCTCAGTTCCATCCCAATTTTTGAGTATGTCTATGACACCATGATGATAGAAATCACCGGGAAAGACGAGAACGGCTTCATCGTTAAAGAATACGCCACCCCAGCTTCCATTGGCGATGTGGATGCTTCCCAACCCGACAGCACTTATTTTTATTATTTTAATATTGTAAACGACACCTTGATTATCACCCACAACGATGACCGCTTTGTCCTCCAATCCCGTATATTTCCCTACGAAAACGTCCAAAAATACCCGCTGCGCGTTGCCCGCGATAGCAGTTTCCACTTTACAGGTTGGCGTGCCGACCCCCTCTGCCTTAGCTGCACCGGAACTCTTGAAAGTTTTGAATTATTCGGAAAGCAATTCGACCCTTTGGAAGTAATTGTCAACAACAACAGGACTGTGACAGACGGACTTGGCTTCACTTGGGTGTTTTCAAAAAAAGAAGGATTTGTGCGCGGCGCTTATTTCAGCCCTTTTAATAACAAAGGTCATGGATGGGATTTGCTATCGGATTAGCAGAAATTTTTCCCGCAGCCTTTATGAAGACATGGCTTTGAAATCAAAAAACCCTGTTGCAACATAGTGCAACAGGGGCTATCTAACTTACTGATACTATA
>CAZJYF010000673.1:0-2277 GCA_964549665.1 uncultured Saprospiraceae bacterium | reverse complement strand
CTTAAATGAAGAAGGTGTTGGTGGATTGTCATTGAGATAGGAAGATAACACTCCAAAACCAGAAGCCAGGCAGGCCCCGCCTGGAATGAAAGCTACTCCTGCTTTCACAAAAGCTGCAACAATTGATAGTGCGATGCAAGCCTGGACTTTCGGAGACAAGGGGGAGTGGTAAAAGGGTTCGTTCAACCAGACGTTCACCGGCACGGTGCCACCCAATTGTCCCAATTTTATCCGCAGGGCGATGTCAAAGCTCGATTTGGCGGGAATTATTGGAAAATAGAAGGTGTACACTCTACTGTGATTGGGTTTCCCGAAAAGGGAATCAACCACTACGTAATCGCCGAGTGCTTCCAATTGGTCGGCCCATCCATTGTCGATTGCCATTTGGGGCGGTTTAATATTCAAATTCAGAAAAGCGATGTCGTTGCCGGGGTCTTCGGGCATGGTGACCCAAAGCAGAACGCCGTGGGCATCTACGTTTGCGGAGTTGCCGAGGGTGATGGTCTGAGGTGTCCAACGATTGGTGAGTATCCGTCCACCGCCGTTGTATAGCACGTAGGGCTTCGATACCTCGCCTTGCACGACGGAAAAAGCCTGCGGCAAAACCATTTCCTGCCCCCCATTTTCAATGATAAGGTCCCAAAGGCCGACTTCCTGCCCGGAGAGATCTATCAAAGCTGTCAGCGTTTTTTCTTCATCGTAAATGGTCTGTTCTGCCACGATATCGTCATAACCGCTGCGCCTCAGTTTTACGGTATTGTTTGCGTTTAATCCTCCCCCGTAAATATACAGCGTAACGAAATCCGTATTCCCTCCTTCGGGCGGGTATATTTTTTCAATTCCTTGCACTTCTACATTTTCGCAATAGGTGTCGTACATATCGCTGCTGAAGGCTGTCAGGCAGACATTGTAAATACCTGGTGTACTGTAGTTGAAGGCAGGATTGACGAGGTCGGAAGTTTCTCCGTTTCCGAAATCCCAATGGAAGGTTTCAGCGCCGGTACTTTCCTGGGAAAAGGCAAAAGTCGAAACCGTTTGCGTATAAGAAAAATGCAATCCCATGTCTTCAATACTTGCCGGTTGCGCTTCTTCTTTATACATCAGGTGGCCGGTGTATCCATGTCCGGTGATGTCCGTAACTTCCCCAAAAGGAGAAATTCCATTGAAGTTATAATAGGCAGTCAGCCCGTCCTCACTTCCGTCGAAGGAAGTGAATTTGTCTTGCCTGATTTGCGCTTCCGACCTGGCTACATTCCAGAATTGAAGTTCATCGTAATCTCCTTCAAGACCACTATATCCATTACCTTCATTTATGCTTCCGAGGAACCACATGGCATCGGAGGGAGCCATATTGCCGGTTGCGGTAGCAGAAGCAATGACCTGACCATTCAGCAACAATTTGAAATTATCAGGATTGCCATCGTTGGCATAAACGACCGCTAAGTGGTTCCAAAAGCCTGGCAACAGATTTTTTGATCCCCATATTGCGTAGGCACCGGTGCTGGTGAACAAACCCGCCACCGGCTGGTTCGCTTCGGTAGCCCATAACTGGAAGGACTCCGGGTTGTTGATGTTCCATGTGTTATTGACGTACTGGGTCAAAATTTTCTTTTCATTAGGCGGCCCCCCATCCGGTTTAATCCAAAGCTCCACTGTGAAGGCATCTGTGAAATTTTCGGAAAGGTCGGGGCTAATTATCATGTTGTCGTATCTCGCCAATCCACTTCCATCGCCAAGATTGGGGATAATCTCCATGTGGAGGGCATTGTGTTCCTGTCCAGCCCCGGTTTGGTTTAGATTAATTCTGCGGTACCAGATTTGGTCGTCGTCAAAAACCCCGGTTTGCAACCATTCATGTCCACCTTCCATGACAAAATGGAGGAAGCCGTTGCTGGAAAGAGCCATTTTGGGCCGCCGGCTCGTGTTGAAACTGAAACTGCCGTAGAAATCGGGTCCCGAAATATTCCCCTGGGGTGTAATCTTTCCTACCGTGGGACCTGTTGCGAGGACAAAGGCCCCATTGTCTGCCGGGTCAATCAACAACTGGGGTTCTATTCCGCCGGTGAGATATTTTGCGTCGGGTCGGGTGTATTCAAATGGGCCATTGAAAGAATCACCCCCATCACTTGATTGGCAGACGTAAAGTTGACCATTGTTCGTATTGAAAATGGAATAAACGTTATTCCCTTTGGCGGCAATGGTTTCCAAACCAGCATGAAGGTCAGTGACCGATCCTGAAATTTTGGAAAGCGGTAGAAAACTCGTTCCCGCATCACC
>CAZJYF010000672.1:0-2280 GCA_964549665.1 uncultured Saprospiraceae bacterium | reverse complement strand
GAGTGGGATGAGGGTTGGTTGCAGCATAAAGCCTTTTTTGTTTTTCTCCCAAATATAAGATTTGGCATTAAGTAACGACGAAAAAATAACTTAACCATTTGGACGGCTTATTTTGCTCCTGTTTTTACTTTAAAATCGGTCATAGTATCAACAATACTCCCTCTTTTAAAGAAAAACCAGAATCAAAATAAGCTCGTCGAAATGTCCAACTTATTTTTTCGTCGTTACTAAGGTAATGAAATAATCAGCGATTTATGATCCGCCAAAGTGTTTTGATTTCATTTGTTCCGAAAACGAGGGAATTTATCTTTTCAAAAGGATATTTATGAGCACTGAACCTCCTCCACCGTCCATTGGTCTAATTTTCACAATTGCATCAAAAAAATTCCTCTTAAAATTCTAATTTCACTGCCGAACTTTTCAACAGTTCTTTTAATGGACAATGCATTAATAAGGACTTTCGGTTTGCACCAAACCGGGACATTTATTTACCTATTAATCTACCATTTAAAATCATTTTCCATGAGAAAAAATCGATCCCTCGTCTTGTTTTTAGTACTTACCTTTGGCAGTATGAGTTTTGCACAAAACATTCCCACTTACAGTCCGGATGACATTGACATCCCCTACCAAAAATTCGTGTTGGACAATGGGTTGACCCTCATCGTCCACGAAGACCACAAAGCGCCTATTGTGGCGGTGAATGTGTGGTATCACGTGGGGTCGAAGGATGAAAAGCCGGGGAAAAGCGGCTTTGCACATCTCTTCGAGCACCTGATGTTCAACGGGAGTGAGCATTTTGATGACGATTATTTTCAGGCCCTCGAACGCATCGGCGGCACCGACCTCAACGGAACGACCAATAACGATCGGACTAACTACTTTCAAAACGTACCGGTAGCGGCCCTCGACCAAGTACTATGGCTGGAATCCGACCGGATGGGGCATTTAATCGGCGCTATCGACCAAGCCAAATTGGACGAACAGCGCGGGGTGGTTCAGAACGAAAAACGGCAGGGCGAAAATCAACCCTACGGCAGGGAGTTCGACTTGCTCACCAAGGCGATGTTTCCGAAAGGACATCCCTATTCATGGACCGTCATTGGGGAGATGGAAGACCTGAATGCAGCTTCCCTCGACGACGTGAAAGAATGGTTCCAGTCCTCTTACGGCGCAGCCAACGCTGTGCTTTCCATTGCCGGAGATATCGACACGGAGGAAGTGCTCGAAAAGGTGAAGACCTACTTCGGCAACATCCCCTCCGGTCCGACGGTTGTTCGCCACGACTTGAATATTCCGGTGCGTTTGAACAATACCCGACAAAGCTATCAGGACAGGGTGCCGGAAGCGCGGGTGACGCAGGTTTGGAACACTTCACAATGGGGCAGCAAGGAGGCGGTTTTGTTAAACCTCGCTTCCTCCATTTTGTCGAGTGGAAAAAATTCGAGGTTGTACAAAAAACTGGTTTACGAAGACCAGATTGCCAGCACGGTGAATGCTTTTCAATGGTCGAAGGAAATAGCGGGAAACTTTATCATCGAGGCCAATGTAAAACCCGGAAAGTCGGTGGAAGAAGTTGAGCAAAAGATGAATTCCATTTTAAACGATTTGATTGAAAATGGGCCCGGAGCCAAAGAATTGAAGCGGGTGAAAGCCCAATTTTTTGCAGGCTTTATCAAAGGCGTTGAGCGCATCGGGGGATTTGGTGGCAAGTCGGATATTCTGGCACAGAACGAGGTATTTGGCGGAAGCCCGGACAATTACAAAAAGACCCTTCAAATCGTCTCGAAAGCTACGGCAAAAGAGATTCAGGAGGTTTGCCGAAAATGGTTGTCTCGCGGCAAGCACACCCTGGTTTGCACTCCCTTTCCGGAATATTCCACAACCGGCGTAGAAGCCGACCGAAGCAAGATGCCGGAAATGGGAAAACCCGCCCCGGCGAAATTTCCTTCTTTGCAAAAAGCAACTTTGAAGAATGGGTTAAAAGTAGTTTTGGCCAAACGGGAAGGCGTACCCACGGTGGTGATGAACATGCTGTTTAACGCTGGTTACGCTTCTGACCATCAGGCTGTTCCAGGAACTGCTTCCCTTGCCATGAACATGATGGACGAAGGAACCAAAACGATGGACGCCCTGCAAATAAACGAGCAACTGCAGTTGCTGGGCGCTTCCCTTTCTGCCTACTCCGACCTCGACGCTTCGTATGTCGGGATGACCACCCTGAAACCGAGTTTGGATGCAAGCCTCGACCTCTACGCCGATGTCATCCTGAAGCCTGCC
>CAZJYF010000671.1:0-2282 GCA_964549665.1 uncultured Saprospiraceae bacterium | reverse complement strand
CGGAAAAGCATAAAACCAAAACCCGTTCCTCTTCGACTCTCCGTTTCCTTTGGAAATCGGAAAAAAGTTGTCATGGTCAGCATATGGGGAAAAGACAAGCGCGACCGTAAATATGTAAATTACCCGCCCTCTTTGGACAATATCATCGATGGAATCCAGCGTATAGCCAACCGGCTTGACGACCAGATGGTTCGGAGATAAGCCTTTTGGAAAAGGGAAGATTTTCGTCCTTTTCCGAAAGTACGCCTTTTCCGAAACTACGCCTTTTCAAAAGCTTTTAATTTTTCGGCATTTTCAGCGATTTGTAGAGCTTCAATAATCTCTTCGATGTTGCCTTCAAGTATCTTGTCGAGGTTGTAAAGGGTGAGATTGATGCGATGGTCAGTTACTCTGTTTTGTGGGAAATTGTAGGTCCGGATTTTATCAGACCGATCTCCTGACCCGACGAGTGATTTTCGTTGGGCAGCTAATTTAGACTCATGCTGATGTTTTTGCGTTTGTAAAATTTTCTGATATAACCGTTGAAGAGCTATTTCCCGGTTGCGAATTTGCGAACGTCCGTCCGTGCTTTCAGCAACTATGCCCGTTGGGAGATGGGTGAAACGCACCCCGGATTCGGTTTTATTGACGTGTTGTCCGCCTGCGCCACTGGACCGAAAGGTATCCACTCTAAGGTCGGCTTTGTTAATGTTGACATCCGCCATTTGGAGTTTGGGCATTACCACGACGGTGGCAGCCGAAGTATGCACGCGGCCTTGGGATTCCGTCTTAGGGACTCGCTGCACCCGGTGTGCCCCTGATTCGAATTTCAACTGGCCATACACGTTTTCGCCTGCAATTTCAAGGACTATTTTATTGAATCCACCCGCAGATCCTTCATTAGAAGAAATGACCTCTATCGTCCATTTCTGATTATCAAAATATTTTGAATACATGCGGTATAAATCGCCTGCAAAAATACTGGCTTCATCGCCACCGGTACCAGAACGAATTTCGAAAACTACACCCCGTTCATCTTCAGGGTCTTTTGGTATCAGCAAAAGTTTTATCTTTTTTTCAAGTTCATCCTTTTGGGGTTCCAATTCCGCTAACTCCAATCGTGCCATTTCTTGCATTTCTGAATCTTGCTCTTTCAACATTTCCCTTGCGGTTTCGATATTTCCCAACAATTCTTTGTATTGTTGAAATATCGAAATGATGGCTTTTAAATCTTTGTATTCTTTACTGACCTTTTTATATCGCTCCATGTCAGCAATTAATTCAGGGTCAGTCATTTGTTCTTCGAGGTAGAAATAGCGGTCCTGGATGGCTTCAAGTTTTTCCAGCATGGAGAATTATTATTTTAAAACCAAACAGAATTGCTTGGTTGAGTCTTTTTTTTGCAATATTTTCAACTTAGGGAATCATTCTTATACGAGAAATAAATGATGGTGCAAAACAACAATTTGTTGGTAGAGTTTTTCTTTTCAGTAAATTATGCGCAAAGATACGACGATGAGCTGAATTGGAGGGATGATGCATTTAAAATTACTATTTTAAACCGTAACACGATACTTCCACCCGGTAGGTGAAAAAAAAAGATGGTACAACTGCTGCAAAAAGCTTTGGATTGGAAATATTAAATTTATTTTGGATTAAAAAAATGTTACAAAATGCCGCTAATTTTGAATATTGAGACAGCTACGGAAATCTGTTCTGTCTGCATTAGCAAAGGGATAGAAATTGTTTCACTGAGGGAAACGAAGGAAATACATGCCCATGCAAGGGTGATTACTCTCTTAATCCAACAATGCCTTGAACAGGCTGGAGTGGTAATGGCGGACTTAGATGCCGTTGCTGTCAGTCAGGGTCCGGGGTCTTATACAGGCTTACGTGTAGGCAGTTCGGCGGCAAAAGGAATTTGCTATGGTCTCCATAAACCTCTGATTGCAATAGACACTTTAAGGTCTTTAGCTCTTGCCACCTGGCAAAAGGAAAGACAAGATTCATTGTATTGCCCGATGATCGATGCACGCCGAATGGAAGTATATTGCGCCTTTTATAACAAAGAAAATATGCTTGTCACAAAAACACATAGTCAAGTGATTGATGAAGGTACATATGAAAATTACTTTGCATCCGAAAAAAAAATAATATTTTCCGGAAATGGGGCAGCCAAGTGCAAAACAGTCATAAAATCACCCTTTGCTTCCTTTAGTTCGATAGAATGTTCTGCACGGCACTTGGTTCCACTGTCTTTAAAAACATTCCTGGCTGGAGGTTTTTGTGATCCGGCCTATTTC